>DASXIH010000417.1:0-5243 GCA_036498125.1 Thermoanaerobaculia bacterium | reverse complement strand
TCGCCTCCGACTCGCGCGTGGAGCGCGCCTGATCGGTGTCTTCGACACGGATGATGAATGTCCCGCCGTTGTGCCGCGCGAAGAGCCAGTTGAAGATCGCAGTCCGTGCTCCGCCGACGTGCAGGTGCCCCGTCGGAGAGGGCGCGAAACGAACGCGAACCGTCAACCCGGCACCTCGACTGCGACGATCGCCATCGCGCAAATCCCTTCGCCGCGGCCGATGAAGCCGAGGTGATCGGTCGTCGTCGCCTTGACGTTCACGCGGCCATTCGGGAGGTCGAGCAAATGCGCCACCTTCGCCTGCATCGCGTCGCGGTGCGGCGCGAGCTTCGGCTTCTCCGCGATGATCGTGATGTCGACGTTCGCGATCTCGCCGTCCATCTCCGTCACGATCCTTCGCGCCTCGGCGACGAAGCGCGATGACTCGGCGTTGCGCCATCGCTCGTCGCTCGACGGGAAGTAGTGGCCGATGTCGCCCGCGCCGGCAGCGCCGAGGAGCGCGTCCGTGAGCGCGTGCAGTACGGCGTCGGCATCCGAATGCCCGGCAAGGCCGCCGTTCTCGCTGATGCGGACCCCACCGAGGATCAGCGGGCGCGAATCGTCGAACGGATGAACGTCGACGCCCTGCCCGATTCGGATCATGACTCGCCGCCCCACTCGGCCAGCACGCGCTCCGCCATCGCGAGGTCCTCGAGCCGCGTGATCTTGAAGTTCATCGAGTCGCCAGGGACGGTCTTCACCGTGTAACCGTACTTGGCCGCGAGTCCCGCCTCGTCCGTCGCGTCGTCGCCTTCGCGTTGTGCACGCGCGACCACCTCGCGCAGCACGTCGGCGCGGAAGCACTGCGGCGTCTGCGCGGCGGCGAGCGTCGAGCGATCGGGCGTCGAGACGATACGGTCCTCAGCGACGACGTGCACCGTGTCGGCGAGCGGAATGACTGGAAGCGCGGCGCCGTGCTCCTGCGCGGCAGCGAGCGTCGCGTGAAACGTCTCGAGCGCGAAGAAGGGGCGGACGGCGTCGTGCACCGCGATCAGGTCAGCGTCGCCGGCATGTTCGAGTCCGCGCGCAACCGATTGCAGCCGCGTCTCGCCTCCGGCGACGAACTTCACGCGATCCTCGTTCGACTGGCTGACCACCGAGAGGAGCATTTCCGCCACCGGAACGACCACGCGGGACACCTGCACATCGAAGAGGAATCGCTCGACGACGCGCTGCACGAGCGGCTTTCCACCGAGCGGACGAAACTGCTTCGGTATTTCGCCGCCGAAGCGCGTGCCGGATCCGGCGGCGGGGACGATCACGACAATTCGAGCGTCGCTCACACCGCCATGATGTCCACTTCTTTGTTCTTGAGAACCGTGCTGACTTCGTCGATGTGCTTGTCCGTCATCTTCTGGATCTCGTCGAGCGCGCGCTTCTCGTCGTCCTCCGAGATCTCGTGGTTCTTCAGCATCTTCTTGAGCTGCTCATTGCCGTCGCGGCGGACATTCCGGATCGCGGTACGCGCCGTCTCGGCGATTCCGTGCGCCTTCTTGACCAGGTCCTTGCGGCGCTCCTCGGTGAGCTGCGGAACCGGCACCCGGATCACCTTGCCGTCGCTGGCGGGATTCAGGCCGAGGTCGGCGTTGCGGATTGCCTTTTCGATCGGAGCGACCATCGACTTGTCCCAAGGCTCGACCACGATCATCGAAGCCTCGGGAACTTTCACCGAAGCCGCCTGTGCGATCGGCGTTGGTGTGCCGTAGTAGTCGACCGTCACGGAATCGAGCATCGCCGCATTCGCGCGGCCGGTGCGGAGCGTCTTGAATTCGTGATGCAGCACCTGAATCGCACCGTGCATGTGGACTTCCGACTTCTTCATGACATCGTTGATGCTCATTAGACCCTCGTCGTTTTGCGCAGATCGTCGGAGACCATCGAGCCGATGTCTTCCCCGAGGAGCGCGCGCCGGATGTTTCCCGGTTCTTTGAGCGAAAAAATGTAGATCGGAATCGAGCTCCCGCGGGCGAGATCGATCGCCGAGGCGTCCATCACTTCGAGCCGGTCGCTCAGCACCTGCTGATACGTGGCGTGGCTGAGGCGCTTCGCGTTCGGGTCTTTGTTCGGATCCGAGGTGTAGATGCCGTCGACCTTCGTCGCCTTGAAGATCACTTCACACTTCAACTCGTTCGCGCGGAGCGCGGCGGCGGAGTCGGTGGTGAAAAACGGGTTGCCCGTCCCGGCGGCGCAGATGACGATGCGCCCCTTTTCGAGGTGGCGGATCACGCGGCGGCGGATGAACGGCTCCGCGACTTCGGCCATCGTAATCGCCGAGGCGACGCGCGCATTGGCGCCGCGGCGTTCGAGCGCATCCTGCAGCGCGATCGCGTTGATGACCGTCGCGAGCATCCCCATGTGGTCGCCGGCGACGCGGTCGATGCCCTGGGTCGCCCCACTGACGCCGCGGAAGATGTTCCCTCCGCCGATGACAATCGCGATCTGGACGCCCTTGCTCTGGACTTCGACGATTTCGTCAGCCATCCGGGCGAGCGTATCGGCGTCGATGCCGTACTTGCGGTCGCCCATGAGCGCCTCGCCGGAGAGCTTGAGGAGTACGCGGTGGTACCGCGGCTGCGCGTCAGGCATGCGGGCGGGTTATATCAGATGTAGGGCGGGCTCAAGCCCGCCCTACATCACTTCATGTAAGAGGCGACTTCGGCGGCGAAATCGTCGCTGCGTTTCTCGATGCCTTCGCCGAGCTTGTAGCGGGTGAAGCGGGTCACGACGTACTTGCAGCCGTGGTCCTTCGCCTGCTTCCCGACGTACTGCGAGACCGTCGACTTGTCGTCGCGGATGTACGGCTGCTCGAGGAGGCACGCCTCGCCGTAAAACTTCTCCATCTTGCCGGTGACCATCTTGTCGACGATGTTCTCCGGCTTGCCCGACTTGAGCGCCTGCTCGCGAGCGATCTCGCGCTCGGTGTCGAGGTCCTTCTGGGTGACGTCCTCACGACGGAGGAAGCGCGGCTCGGCGGCGGCGACGTGCATCGCGATGTCCTTCGCGAGCTCGCGCGACTTGTCGCCGGCGTTCCCTTCCTCGGCCACGACTTCCACCATCACGCCGATCTTGCCGCCGGCGTGGATGTAAGCGTTGATCGCTCCGTTCGCCGGCGCGGTGTAACGCGCGAAGCGGCGCACCGAGATGTTCTCCTTGATCGAGGCGATCGCCTCGGAGACCTTCTGCGCGACCGTGAGACCCTCGGCGTCGCCGGGCCACTTCTCGCTCATCAGTTCGTCGACCGACTCGGCCTTGCTCTGCGCGATGACTTTCGCCACCTCGCGCGCGAAGCTCTGGAAGTTCTCGTTGCGGCCGACGAAGTCGGTCTCGCAGTTCACTTCCACGAGCACGCCGGTGTTGCCCTCGACGTGCGCCACGACGGCGCCCTCGGCGGTCACACGACCCGCCTTCTTGCCCGCCGCGGCGAGCCCCTTCTTGCGAAGGACCTTCGTTGCCTCCTCCATGTCGCCGTTCGCCTCGGTCAGGGCGTTCTTCACGTCCATCATCCCGGCGCCCGTGCGCTCACGGAGGTCTTTCACCATCGCTGCGGTGATTTGCGTCATTTCACTTGCTCCAGTTTTTTTGGGGGGAGCACAGGCAGGAATGCCTGTGCTCCACAGAAAGCGCGAACTACGCCGTCACGGACGCGGTGTCCAGCTCGGCAGCGGGAGCCTCAGGCGGCAGGGCGGATTCTTCCGCCGGCTCGCCCTTGTCTTCCGTTCCGATGTACCGCTCTTCCGCGAGGTTGTAGCCCTCGAGAACCGCATCGGCGATCTTCTGCGTGAACAGTCGGATGGCGCGAATGGCGTCGTCGTTGCCCGGAATGACGTAGTCGATGTCTTCCGGATCACAGTTGGTGTCGACGATCGCGACGACCGGGATCTTGAGCTTCTTCGCTTCCTTGACCGCGATGTACTCCTTCTTCGGGTCGATGACGAAGAGAGCGTCCGGCAGGCCGTCCATCTCGCGAATTCCGATCAGGTTTTTCTGCAGCTTCTCCCGTTCACGATCGAGCGCGGCGCGCTCCTTCTTCGACATCTCCTTCTCGGAGTCGCCGAGGATCGCTTCGATCTCCTTGAGACGTTCGATCGACTTGCGCACGGTCGTGAAGTTGGTGAGCGTGCCACCGAGCCACCGGTTGTTCACATAGAACATCCCGCAGCGGTTGGCTTCCTCGAGGATCGCGTCCTGCGCCTGGCGCTTGGTGCCGACGAAGAGAACGCGCTTGCCCTGGGAGGCAAGATCCGAAACGAATGCTGAGGCTTCCTTAAAGAGCTTGAGCGTCTTCTGCAGGTCGATGATGTAGATCCCATTGCGCTTTCCGAAGATGTACTTCTTCATCTTCGGATTCCAGCGCTTGGTCTGATGACCGAAGTGAACGCCAGCCTCCAAAAGCTCTTTCATTGAAATAGAAACCGCCAAGTGAACCCTCCTCTCGAAATTCGAAAATTAGAGATGAAATCAAAAAGAAAAGGACAGGAGCGGTTGCTCCTGTCCTTCGTGTCACGACCTTAGAGAAACGAGAACATCGAACTAGCGCTTCGAGAACTGGAACCGGGCGCGCGCACCCTTCTGGCCGTACTTCTTGCGCTCCTTCATGCGCGGATCGCGCGTGAGGAGGCCGGCTTTCTTGAGGCGCTTGCGCAGCTCGGTGTTGTAGATCTGCAGCGCGCGCGAGATCCCGTGACGGATCGCGCCGGCCTGGCCGCTCGGTCCGCCGCCGTCCACCGTGACGACGATGTCGAACTTGTCGCTCGTCTCCGTCAGCGAGAGCGGCTGCTTGATGATCATCTTGAGCACGTCGTTCGAGAAGTACTCGTCGAGACCGCGGCTGTTCACCTGAATCGCGCCGCTGCCGGGCCGAAGATGGACGCGCGCCGTCGAGGTCTTGCGCCGTCCCGTTCCGTAGTAGTCCACCAGAGCCATCTGTTCTCCTAGTCCTTCTTCGCGAGGTCGAGCACCTCAGGCTTCTGCGCCTGGTGCGGGTGTGCGGTGCCGCGATAAACCTTGAGCTTCTTGAGCATCTTCCGGCCGATCTTGTTCTTCGGCAGCATTCCCCACACTGCCTCTTCGATCATCTGCTCCGGCTTTTCGGCGCGCACGAACCGCGCCTCTTTCTCCTTCAGCCCGCCCGGATACAGCGAGTGCGACCGGTAGATCTTGTCGGTCTCTTTCCGGCCGGTGAGGAGAATCTTCTCGGCATTGAT
>DASXIH010000416.1:0-5696 GCA_036498125.1 Thermoanaerobaculia bacterium | reverse complement strand
GGCAATGCGTCGAGGGAGGCAAGCAGGTCGTCGTACCGGCCGAAGTCGTAGGGAGGGTCGGCGTAGACGACGGTTGCCGGCGGCCAGTTGCCGGTCGCCAGCACGTCGGCGGCGATTGCAGTTACGGGCGCGCTCCATTCTCTCGCCAGCTTTTCGATCGCGACGACGTTCTTTTTCGAGGAATCGACGGCGGTCGCGCGAGAAGCGCCGCGGGAGACGGCTTCGAACGAGAAGACGCCGCTGCCGGCGAAGAGGTCGAGGAAGTGGGCGCCGACGATTCGCGGGCCGACGATGTTGAAGAACGCCTGTCTCGCGCGCTCGGAGGTGGGGCGGACGTCTTGCGGCGGGACTGGAATGCGGCGGCCGCGCAGTGTGCCCGCGGTGATGCGGAGTGCGTTTATTGGGCCGCCCTTTTGCCGATGAAGTAGTTGTACAGGAAGTGTTTGTCGATGTAGACGATCGTCGGCTGGCCGGTGCAGTGGAGCTGAACGAGCCCTTTCTCGGTCACCCGTTCCACGCGCCAGATGCGCTGGTCGTCGCCCACGAGCTCATCGCCGACCTTCGGCTCGTATCCCGCCACGGTGCTCGTCACCGTGCGATCCTCGGCGATGACGCGCAGCAGGTCTTCGAGCGGATGGATCTCGTCGGCGAGCGTCTTAGGGACGACGCCGGCCGGATCGAATTGCAACTCCACGTGCGAGCCGTCGGCGCGGTAGATCCGGAGGAGCGAATGCCGCTCGGGCGCCGGCTTCGCGACGTCTTCGTTGCGAACGGTCGCGAGGTGCTCGGGTGACGCGGTGCGCCGGTACGCCGCGAGCGCGTCGATCGGGATCAGCAGCTTCTTGTGCATCGTCCCGCCGGCGCCGGTCATCGCGACGACCGTCAGGCCGCCTTCGAACATCGAGAGCCGCTCCTCGACCAGCCCGCTCTTCGTGACGTAGTCGAGCAGAGGGTGGGGGAGCTCGCCGTCGACGAGCTGCGATCCGAGCGCCTGATGGGCGCCGACCAGCTCCGGCGACTCGTACTTTTTCATCTGCCGCTGCGATTTCGGCGGCAGCGGGATCGCGATGATGGAGTCGGGATTGACGGCGTCGACTTCCGAGAGGTCGTGGGGCTGTTGCGCCGCCGCGGGCACGGCGAGCAGGGCGATCAGCGCGAACCGCGCAACCTTCACGCTGCCATTGTCAGTTTTCAACCTTCGATTTTCAATTCGGCGAGGTATTTCTTCGCGAGATCGCGGGCGTACGTCTGGGCGTCGCCGGCTCCGATCTCGCCCGTGAACACGGCCTCGCGCGTCCGCTCGAGCGCCTTGGCGACGTGCGGCCCGCCGGGAACTTCGAGATCGTTGCCGCGCAGCGCGATCTTGAAACTCTGAAACTCGTGGAATCGAGCGACTTCGCCGCTGTGGTCGGGCTGCGCTGCGGCGATGGCGCTCAGCAGCTCGGGCGACGCGTGGCGCAGCAGCCGGAGGCGTTGCCGCTCCCCCCTCGCCTCGGAGAGCGCGTCGGCGAAACGCGGCAGCTCGTTCGCGATCTGGATGACGTTCCGCGCCCGCTTCTGCGAGAAGCCGGACCCTTCGAGCTCGACCGGCGAGGCGTCGCCGCGGAGCAGCGCGCTCGTGTAGAGGACGTACGCGTCGAGCTCGCGACTCGCTTTCACCTGCTTCTGCACCCGTTCGAGCGCCGCGAGGTCGCCCTTCCGCTTGCCGAACAGGATGCCGAGGGCGCCGTTGCAGGTCATCTCGAAGAGGACCTTCGGGGCGTCGCCTTCGTCCATGGCGAGGAACAGCTCGCGCCAGATGCGCTCGCGCGCGACCGTGCCGAGGGCGCCGTTCTCGATCGCGTCGTGCATCCGCTTCGCGGTCGCCGGCTCGATCGTGAAGCCGAGGCGAACGGCGAGGCGGATCGCGCGGAAGATGCGGGTCGGATCGTCGACGAAGCTCTCGTCGTGGAGGATGCGGATCACGCGGCCGCGGACGTCGCGCTCGCCGCCGGACGGATCGACGAGCCGCGCTTCGAGGAGATCGAATGCGATCGCGTTGACGGTGAAGTCGCGGCGCAGCAGGTCGTCACGGAGCTTTCCCTCGGAGACGGTCGGCAGCGCGCCCGGCTTCCGGTAGCGCTCCTTCCGCGCGGTCGCGATGTCGATCTCCGGCAGGTCGTCGGCGACGACCTTGTACGTCAGGAACTGCGGAAACGACTTCACGCGGCCGTTCAGCCGCTTCGCCAGCGCGCGGGCGAGCGTGGAGCTGTCTTGCTCGAGCGTGAGGTCGATGTCGAACGCGCCGCGGTCGAGCAGCATGTCGCGCACGGGGCCGCCGACGAGGTAGGGGTGGACCCCTTTCGCGATCGCAACTTCGCGCACGATCTCGATCGCGCGGCGTTGCGGGACGGGCAGCTCGGGCATGTTGTCGATCATGAGGCGATACTCTCGTAAATACGCGTCAGCGCGCGTATCCGCTGTCCCGCCCGATACTTTCCGATTGTCTGCCGGGCGGCGTCGGACCTTGCGCGCGCCACCTCGGGCTTGAACAGGGCGGCTAGTATCGCATGAGTCATTTCATTCGGATCGTTCGGCGGTGCGAGAAACCCGGTGCGCCCTTTCTCGAGCCTCTGCACATTGATCGGAGTGGCAGCCGCGACCACATTCACCCCCACCACGAGCGCCTCGGCGACGAACCCGTCATAGTCGTTCTCGTCGACCGCCGGGTCCACCCAAGCGCCGAGTTCCGCAATCTCCTCAGGCGAGGGGACGTGCGAGAACAGCCGCCACTCCACGTCATCCCGGAACCGGTCGATCCGGTGCATCGTCTGCTCGATCAACGGTTTGACCGAAGCCCGTGCAAACGATCCAATCCGTGTAGCGCCGCCGAGCACGGCGGCGGAAAAGTAGCGTTCTTCGACGGCCTCGTGCACGTTGAACGGAGTGACGACAAACCCCGGCTGACTCTCCCGTCGGAACGAAAATCTCCTGCGGGTAGACCCGATATTGGCGACAAACGGTTTGTCTACCCGAGGGATCGTGCGGCCCGTGTAGACGTGCACGACGTCCGCCCGGTCCATGTCGACCTCGAAATGCGCGGCGTCCACCCGCTGGCACTTCCGCTCGTACTCGGAAGCATCATCTGTCACCACCTGCCCAACGATCACCTCGGCATCGTAGTAGACTCAGAAGCCGTCGGATGCAGCATGCGATCGGCTTACTGAGCGGCGACGCCCGATTCGCCGCGGTCCTGCGGGAGCGGTGTCCGGAGCGAGAGCTCGTGACCGATCGCGCGGCCGCGGAGTCGTGCCGCATCGTGATCGTCGACAGCGACTCCGATCTCGACGCTGCTCCGCGAAAAAGCGTCGCCCGCATCGTTCTTCTCGGAAACGCAGCCGGCCCGCGGCGCCAGGGTGACATCCGGGTCGACCGCGAAGCCTTCCTGAACAATCCCGAAGAGACGCTCGCCGTCGCCGACGACCTCGCGAGCGTCGTCATCCATGCTTCGCAGCTCGAACAGGAAGTCGGCTATCTCACCGAGATCCACGAGCTGATGGCGATGACCGACGAAGAAGCGGTCTCGGAGCGCGTCGCCCGCAGCGTCCTGAACCTCATCGGCCTTCCGACCGCCGCGCTCCTGCTACACGACCCGCGGCTGGAGCGCTACGTCGTCAGCTTCAGCAACGACGACGCGTATCACGATGCCGGCGAGTTCCTCTCCGGCGTTCCTTCCGATCTCCTGCAGCGCGCCCTCGGCTCCGGCGAGTACTACGCGTACGACGACAAGCTGCACCTCATCATCATCCCGCTCCAGGTCGACCAGGACCTCATCGGCGTAATCCGCATTCCGTTCGCCGACGGCCAGCACGTCGATCCGAGCACCTTCGCTCCCGTCTCCCGGTACCTCCGCGCCGTCGTCCAGGTCCTCGGCAACGTCTACCAGCTCACGCGCAGCCGCGATCTCGCGATGCGCGACGACCTGACGAAAGCGTTCAATCGCCGGTTCTTCGAGTCGTACCTCGACGAGGAGATCGAGCGCGCTCGCCGCTACGGTGCGGTCTTCAGCATCATCTTCCTCGACCTCGACGACCTGAAGACCGTCAACAACTTCTTCGGCCATCTCACCGGCTCGCGCACGCTGCAGGAGGTCGCGAAGCGGATCCTCAACGCCGTGCGCGGCATTGACAAAGTCGTCCGCTTCGGCGGCGACGAGTTCTGCATCATCCTGCCGCAGACCGATTCCGAGCAGGCGGCCGCGGTCGCGAACCGCGTCCGGCGCTCGATCGGCGACACGTCGTTCAAGCTCGAGCCCGAAATTGAGATCTCCGTCACCGCCAGCTTCGGCATCGCTACGTATCCTGCGCATGCGATGACGAAGGAAGATCTGATCCGGCAGGCCGACCAGGCGATGTATCGCGTGAAGTCGTCGACGAAGAACGCGATCGGCGTCGCGACCGTGGAAGACGCGACGCGGCCCGCCACCATATGAGCGAGGACGATCTCTCCATATCGGGAACGCTCGCCGAAACGACCGTTCCCGATCTCTTCCGCTCTCTAGTCCGCAGCAGCGAGACGGGGATCGTCTCGCTCGACGCCGTCGGCCGGAACGATGTCATCTACTTCCAGGAAGGCAAGATCATCGCGGCGATGTCGAGCGATCCCGACATGGGCCTGGCCGAGACGCTCCTGCGCAGCGGCGACCTCGATCTCCAGCAATACAACAGCGCGATGGAGCGCGTCGTCGTCGCGCGCCGCATTGGCGCCCTGCTCGTGGAGATCGGCTATCTCGACTCCGATCAGCTGGTGCCGGCCGTCGAGCGGCAGGCGAACGCGATCGTGCTCAACGCGATGGCGTACCGTACCGGCGGCTACACGGTCGAGTTCACGTCGAACCTGCCGGACGGCATCATCGCCCTTCCGCTCAGCACCGAGCGCCTCATCCTCGACGGCGTCCGCCGCATCGAGTACTGGTCGCTGATCTTCCGCGGCATCGGCCGTCTCGACCGGACGCTCGAAGCCGCCCCGAACGCCGAGATGCGCAGCTACTCGCTGGAGCTGAACGACGATGAGAGCCACATCATGTCGTTCTTCAACGAGCCGCAGACGGTCGAAAGCGTCTGCGCCCGGAGCTACCTCTCGAACTTCATGACCTGCCGGACGCTCTGGGGCCTCCTCGCCGTCAACCTCCTGCAGGACAACGCCGAGGCCGGCGCCATCGACGAAAAGCGCGCGGCACAGCAGAACGAGTACGAGCTCGAAGCGGAGATCGAGCGCTACAACACGGTGTTCGAGAAGATCTTCAGCGCCGTCTTCCAGAAGGTCGGCGACCACGTCTACGACTTCATGGACCGCGTCGTCCTCCACCTCTCCCCCGAAACCCTCCCATACCTCTCCGGCATGAGCCTCGTGAACGAAGGCCGCATCGACGTCGACCAACTCCTCAACAACGTCGTCGCCTCCGGCTCCCACGACCAGTCCGCCGTCGTCCGCAACGTCCTCAAAGAGCTCCTGTTCGGATGGATTTACGAAGTGAAGACAGAGTTCGGCTCGGACGTGGAAGGGGAGGTGGTGCGGATGGCGGAGGGGCTGCGGCGCTGACTGTGGATTGGATTTCTGCCGCCCCGCAGGGGCGGCTGTGGTTTGGACATCACGAACCGGTGGCGGCGCTCACGCGCTCGCCACCGGCTACCTTCGAACGGCGCCTCCGGCGCCGG
>DASXIH010000415.1:0-9812 GCA_036498125.1 Thermoanaerobaculia bacterium | reverse complement strand
GCGCCTCTCCCCGCTCCTCACGACCGCGCGCATGTTCGCGTACGCCACCGTGATGATGCTGCCGATCGCCGCTGTGCCGCTGGCGCGCGAGTCGTGGGCGGCGATTCCGACGCGCGCCTGGCTGGCCCTCCTGCTCGTCATCATCGGACCGACCGTCGCCGCCTACTGGATCAACGCCTGGACGCTGCGCTACGCGGACGCGTCGACCGTCGCGACGTACGTCTACGTCCAGCCTGTCCTCACCGCCGTCCTCGCCACGATGTTCCTCGGCGAGAAGATCCGCGCGATCGCGATCGTCGCGGCCGCGATGATCTTCGCCGGCGTCGCGATGACGAGCCGACGCTAGTGACGTACGGCACGGCTGCGCGCCGGCTGAACGAACGTGAAGGCCGCCGGCAACATCACCTGCGAGGCGCCACAGGTGACTTCGACGTCCGCTGTCCCGGCGATGTGCGCCGGCGTTACGGCCAACAATGAAGTTGGACTGACGAAGGTCACGTTCGGCGAGTCAGCGCCACCGAAACGGACGCGGCAATCGGACGAGAAGTTCCAGCCGTCGATCGCGACCGGCGTCGTCCCTCCCGTCGCCCCCGTATCGGGCGAGACGCGGGTGATTCCGGGGGAATCGTCGCTGTCGTCGTTCAGGATGGTCAACGTTCCGGTTGCGTTCGCGATCACGGGGACCGGCCGGTCGGGACCGAAGAAACAAGCGCCGTCCGCGCGGAGCGAATGGATCGTCAGCGTGACGGTTTCATCCGGCTCCGCCGTCGTATCGCCACGGACGAAGATCGGGAAGACCGCGTGTGTCGCTCCCGCCGGAATGTTGATCGTCGTCTGCGCGACCGGATCGTAGTCGGAGCCCTCAGTGGCCGTCCCGCCGACCGTGAAGTCGACGAAGAGCAGGCAGGGATACGGCGCCGTCAGCGTGACCGGGACGTCGACCTCCCGGACGCCGCTGTTGCCTTCCGCCACCGAAATATCGCCCACCGAGATCGCCGGCATTGGATCGTCTTCGACGACTTGGAGCTGCGTGTCCAGTTGGGAGACGCCATTCGCGAAGCCCGCGTTCGCAGGGTTGGAAAGCTTCGCGTACCACGTGCGGTCCGCCTGCCAGAGGTTGTCGTTCGGAATCGAGACGCTGATCTGCTTCGACGTCTCGTTCGGGGCGAAATGCAGCGTCCCGCTTCCGACGACGGTGAGGCTCGGGTCGTAAACAGCGTAGTTCACCGACGACGTGACCGAGAGATCGCCGTTGCCGCGGACGACCGTCAGCGCCGCAGTTCCGACGTTCTCCGAGACGCTGTAGCTCGGCGCCGACCACGCGATCGCCGGCAGACTCTCGTCGTCCTGAACGGTGACTGTGAGAGTCGTGTCGTGTCCCGGGAGGACGCCGTTATCCTCCCCCCAGATGAAGACGTCGAAGTTGTAGTTCCCGTTGAACTTGTTGTCGTTGACGATCGGGATCGAGAAGGTCTTGTCCGTTTCGCCCGCGGCGAACGTGAGCGTTCCTGAGACCGGAGGAACGCGCGGATCGGCCGGCCCCTGCGTCTCGTAGTTGATGTGTACGGGAGCGTAGGTCGTATGGACGTTCACGGTGACGTTTCCCGCTGACTCGAGAACCGTGTTCCCGTTCGGAAGCGACTCCCACGCGTAGCCGTTCGCGACGAGCACGCCGGGAAGAAGAACGTCAGTCGTTCCGGTCGTGTTGTCGATGAAGGCGTGAACGGCCCAATCATCCGCTGAGGGAAACGTTCGTTGCACCGTCTGACCGGTGAGGTGCGTGTCGCTGAACACCCACCGCACTCCGGTCTCGCAACTCTGCAGCGTGTATGGGCCGTTCGTCACCGCATCGGTCAACGAAAACGACACCGGGTTCGCGAGCGAGCAGGTCGGCGGGTAGCCAGAGACGTTCAGAAACGTGCAGGAGTACTGGATCTTCGGTGCCGGACCGGAAGGGCAGGTCTGTCCGAAGGCGGCACCTCCGAGGAGGCAACCGACGGCAAGTACTGCGAGCAAGCGCTGGAACACGACCGTCATGGGCATCTTCCCATAACGGATAATGCAACACCAGTGCAGCCGGTCGACCTCCTCATCATCGTCGTCTACCTCGGCGCGGTCATCGCTGCGGGGGCGTGGTTCGGGAAACGGCAGAACAGCACGAACCGCTATTTCTTCGGCGGCCGAAACGTGCCGTGGTGGGCGGTGTCGGCGTCGATCGTCGCGACCGAGACGTCGACGATCACGTTCATCTCGGTCCCCGGCATCGTCTACGCGAAGAACGGCAACTACACCTTCCTGCAACTCGTCTTCGGCTATCTCCTCGGCCGCGTCGTCATCTCGTTCCTCTTCATGCCGTCGTACTTCCGCGGGAGCCTCGTCACGGTTTACGAGCTGCTGCACGACCGCTTCGGCGCGCGCGTGAAGGCACTCGCCGCGTCGCTCTTCGTCTGCATGCGGACCATCGCCGACGCCATCCGGCTGCTGCTCACCGCGATCGTCGTCAGCTCGGTCGTGCGGACGTTCCACGCCGGCATCGGAACGGAGCGCGCGATCACGGAGGGGATCCTCGCGATCGGCGTGATCATGATCGTCTTCACCGTCATCGGCGGCATCGAGGCGGTGGTCTGGGTGGAGGTTGCGGAGCTGGCGATCTACATCACCGGCGCGATCGGTGCCGCAGTCGTCCTCGCTCACGCGATCCCCGGCGGGATTTCGGGCGCGATCAGCATCGGCCAAGCAGCGCAGAAGTTCCGGCTGTTCGACTTCTCCCTCACCTTCACGAAGTCGTACGTCTTCTGGTCGGGGCTGATCGGCGGCTGTTTCCTGACGATGAGCACGCACGGCACCGATCAGTCGATCGTGCAGCGGTATATGTGCACCGATACGCCGCGGAAAGGGGCGCTGGCGCTGCTATCGTCCGGCGTGGTGATCCTCATCCAGTTCACCGCGTTCCTCTCGATCGGCGTGCTGCTGTTCGCCTTCTACAGGCCGGACCAAACCGGCTACATGCGCTCCGACCAGGTCTTCCCCGACTTCATCACGCAGCACCTGCCGAGCGGTTTGTCCGGCCTCGTCGTCGCCGGGATTCTCGCGGCCGCGATGAAGCCTTCGCTGAACGCGATCGCCTCGGCGGTGGTCGCCGATCTCTATTCGCCGGTCGTCCGCGGACGCGATGACCATCACTACCTGCGTGTCTCACGCATTGTGACCGTGCTCGCGGGTATCGCGATGATGGGCGTCGCTCTGGTCATGCAGCACCAGCAGCGGTCTGCACTCGACGCCGCGCTCTCCGTCGCTTCGCTGGTCAACGGCCCGATCCTCGGCGCGTTCCTGCTCAGCGCCGCGAAGCGCGGCGGGCCGGTGAGCGCCCTGATCGGGATGTCGTGCGGCATCGCCGCCGTCGCCTACGTCTGGCTCGGCACCCCGATCGCGTGGCCGTGGTACACCGTGGTCGGGAGTTTGACGACGTTCGTGACGGGCGCGGCGGCGTACGCGGTCAAAAGAGGAGACGGAGCAGACAAGAATGTCTGCTCTCCACAAGCAAATTAGTGGAGCGCAGACATTCTTGTCTGCGCACGGTCACGCTCCGCAGAGCTGTTCGGCGACGCCGTCGTTGCGCCAGGCGCGGGAGGTGGTGGCGGCGAAGTCGTCGAAGCGGCGGGGGTCGTGGCCGAGGATGCGCTCCTGCTCGACCAGCTCCGACTTCTCCATCTTCATCCCGTGCTCCTGGTAGTGCCGGAACATGATGCGGAGATCCTCGCGCTGCCACTTCGGCATCGGCGCGCCGGCGCCGTGCTCCCACGTGTCGAGATTGTCGCCGGCGTAGCGGACCGGCCGACGCAGATAGCGCTCGTACTTTGCGGCGGTCGCCTCACCGGTGAACGCCTCGCTGGTGCCGAGCGTGTAGAGGCGCCGCTCGTGGCCCGACTTCAGTGCCGCGTTCACGATCGCGTCCGCGACGTCGCAGGCGTCGATGCGGCTGATGCCGGCGCCGCCGATCGGAAGCGGATAACTGCCGCTTGCGATCTCCTCGTCGACGAGCAGGTCGTTCTGGAAGAAGTTGTGCGCCCGCAGGATCGTGTAGTCGGCGCGCGCGGTGATCAGCGCGTGCTCGATCGGCGCCTTGCTCGCGACGTGCGGGATGCGCATCGCCCCCGCACACGCGGCCGCCGAGAGGTAAACGATTCGCCGGACGTGCGCCGCCAGCGCCGCGTTGACGGCGGCGAGGCCTTGCCCCGTCTCGGTGATCGAGTGCGCCGTGATCAGCACGACCGCATCAACACCGTCGAACGCGCCGTGGAGCGTGTACGAGCGATTCAGGTCGCCGATCTCCGCGCGCACGCCGCGCGGCAGCGTCGCCGCCCGGGCGCTCGTCCGGGTCATGGCGCTCACGCGGACGTTCCGCGCGAGCAAAAGAGGGATCACACACCGCCCTACCGTTCCGGTACCGCCGATGATGAGTACATTCATGTTCGTTCGCGCCTATGGGGAGCTGCTGTGCAAGATGCGTTAAGCGCGCGTAAAGAAAATCGCACTCGCGAGCCATTTTTTGCGACGGCTGTCACAGCGCGGCAAATGGCTCTTTGGAGCCATCAGGCGTCAACGAAATGTAAACGGTTACACGACGCGCAGTTTTCGCGCGAGCGCGCCCGCCTCGGCGCGCGAGGCGGCGCCGAGTTTCTGGAGCACGTTCGCGACGTGGCGCTTGACGGTGTGGACGCTGATCACGAGGCGCTCGGCTATGGTGGCGTTGCTGGCGCCGTCGGCGAGGAGCCGCAGCACCTCGATCTCGCGCGAGGTCAGCGGCTCGCCGGTGGCGGTGAGGACCGGCGGCTCCTCATCGAACGTTTCGCCCCACAGCCGCAGCACGCGCGAGGCGAACGCCGCGTGAGAGTGCCGCTCGCGCGCCGCGCGCAGTAACGGACGGATCGCCGCACCTTCCCAGACGATCGCGCCCGGCGTGTTGTAGCGCTCGTGGCGTCCGAGGACCGGGGCGAACATCCGCACCGCCTCGTCGACGCGGCCTTCGTGGAGCATCAGCATCGCGAGCGCGACGCGGGCATCGCCGGCGAAGTAGTCGATGTGGATCCGCTTCTGGCGCTCGATCGCCTCGCGGAAGCTCGCCTCCGCCGCGACGTCGTGGCCGTCCACCGCTTCGATCAGGCCGCGGCAGAACGCGCGCGCCACCGGAGCGACCGGCCACTCGCGGAGGTTCTCGGTCGTCCGGATGCGTTGTTCCGCGTCGCGGGCGCCGGCCACCCTCCCCTGCATCAGCCGGATGCGCGTGAGCGCGAGGAGGTAGCCGGACATCCAGGCCTGCGAGAAGAGCGGACCGCTCCGCAACTCTTCGAAGACGAGATCGAGCATCGCGTCGGCCGTGGCGTCGTCGCGGCGCAGCGCCGCGAGCGTGGCGCGCAGCATCCCGGCCTCGGTCGTCACGGAGCGCATGCCGCCGAGGGCCTCGGCCACCGCCATCGCATCGGCGGCGGCGGAATCGGCAGCGGACGAATTGCCACGCCATTGCTGCGTCCACGCCTCCATCGTCAGCATCGTCGCGCGGAGCGGGCTGTGCGGACGCGCGTGCGGTGCGGCGATCCTGACGAACCGCTCGATGCGGGGCGTGGCGTTCGGAAGGCCGAACAGCGCGGCGTGCACCGATCGCGCGAGACCGTGAATGAGCGACGGCGCATCGCGCGCCTCGACGAGGTCGAGCGCCGCGTCGAGCGCCTCGCTGGCGCGGTCGCACTCGCCGGTGGCGATGTCGAACCAGGTCTCCTGCACGAGCAGGCCGAGGCGGCTGCCGAGCGGAAGGTCGAGCTTCGCCGCCTCGGCGGTCAGCTCGTTGGCGCGATCGAACTCCCCGATCGACGCGAACACGGTCGAGAGGTGCACCAGCGCCGGCCCGAGGCGGCGCCGGTCGTGCGCGGCGCGGAAGCCGTCGACCGCGCGCTCGAGGTTCGGGAGCGCTGTCGAGACGTCGAACTTCGTCCAGCCGGCGACGCCGAGGAGGAAGCTGAGGTACGGATGCGCATCGACGACGTGAGGCGGCAGCGCGGCGATCCAGGTGCAGAGCGTCGCGAGCGCGCCTTCGCGCAGCGTCTCCTCGCCGCGCTTCTCGATCAGCGCCGCCGCTTCGTTCCACGCGTTGGCGGCGATGAAGTGGCTCACGGCACGCGAGAACGTCCGCTCCGCCCACGCCGCGCGCCTGTGCAGCTCGCGGAGACGGTCGGGCGACTCGCGCTCCAGGCGATGCAGCAGGAACTCGCGGAAGAGGTCGTGCAGACGGAAGAGCGTCGGCGGCTCGTCGAGCGGACTGACGAAGAGGTTCCGCGCATACAGATCCTGCAGGATCGCGGCGGCATCTTCGCGCTCGGCTACCACGACGCATGACTCGGCCGAGAGCTCGGCGAGCACGGAGACGTCGAGCACGAACTTCTGCTCCTCGGGCTTCAACGTTTCGAATATCTCCGAGGCGAGGAAGTCGAAGACGTACTGATCGATGTGCCGCAGGTGCGCGAGGAAGGCGTCGCGGTTCAGCGACGCGGCGGGAAGGCGGCGGAGTGCGCTGACCATCAGCGTGAGACCGGCCGGCCACCCTTCCGTGCGCCGCTGCAGAAGCGCAATGTTGTCTTTCGACAGGCCGAGGTGCAACGTGTCGTTGAGGAACTCGCGCGACTCGCTCTCGTGAAAACGGAGCGCGTCCATTCTGATCTCGGCGACCTGCTGGCGTGCGCGAAGGCGCGACAGCGACAACGGCGGGTCCTGACGCGTGCCGATGGCGAGGTGCATCTGCGGCGGCATCCGCTCGACCAGGTACTCGATCGATTTCGTGACTGCCGGATCGTCGACGCAGTGGAAATCGTCGAGCACGAGGATCAGCGGCGCGGGGTGGAACTCGACGATGTCGTTGATGAGCGGATCGAGCACCGCGCGCCCCATGCCGGCGACGCTCGGGAGAAGCTCCGCGGCATCCGTGCCGATGCGCTCGTCGACGCGGCGCAACGAAGCGACGAGCGCGGCGGCGAAGACGTTCGGATCGTTGTCCTCTTCGTCGAGCGAAAGCCACGCGACCGACGCCTCGTCGGCAACGCGGCCGATCGACGCCAGGAGCGTCGTCTTGCCGTAGCCGGCCGGCGCGGAGACGAGCGTCAGCGGGTGCGAGAAGACGCAGCGGTCGAGGAGTCCGAGGAGCCGCTCACGGACGATCGCGTCGTCGCGCAGCATCGGCGGACGGAGCTTCGTCTCAACGACACGGAGCCGTGGCGCGCCGCGCGAACGGACGACGCCGCTGCGGCGACGATGAGGCCGGTGCGGGGTGGCGTCGGACGTCATCTGGACTTTTGTTCATTATAGAGGGGGCGGAACGCTCGCGAGGGTGACGCTCCCGTCTTTCGCCACGAAGCATTTGCGGTCCGGCGCGGCGATCCGCCGCCGCGACTCCGCAGGCGTCCGGTCGTAGCTGTGAAACGGGATGAATCGCACCTTTCCGTCGCTGACCCACTCCAGTTTGTAGGCGAGCCAGTATTGGGCGTAGCAGGTGCGGTAGCCGGCACGTTCGATGTTGGCGACGATCGGCCGCGGGTCGCGGTTCGGGATGAAGTTTCCGTACGCCTCCCAACGCACCTGTTCTACGTTCTTGATCTCCTGCATCCTCGGCACGGCGAGCGTGACCGCCACTGCCGCTGCCGCGACCCAGCCTACACTTCGCCATCGCATCAGCTCCTCGGCTGCGAAGGCATAGACGATCGGCAGCGCCGCGACGATGTAGCGCGTCTGGCCCGGATGCACGCGGGAGGAGCCGAGGTAGAAGATCAACGCGAGGACGACGATCATGAGCTCGACGGGCCGGGCGCGAAGTTTCCGGATGCCGAGCAAGCCGATCGCAAACGGAAGGAGATCGGGGACGACGGCGCGAATATGACCCGGAAGCTCGCCGAACGAGATGCCGGTGATTCCGCTCGAGTACGTTGACGGATAGGCGTGCAAGAGCCCGCCGATGATCACCGGCGCGTAGCCGATGAGGAACCCGGCCGCGTAGAGCGCGGCGGTGCGCAGCGGGGGCCAAGGCAAAGGTAGCTTGCCGAGCACGTAGATGATCACTGCGAGCGCGACCGGATCGAGGACCGGGTAGTACAGGAAGAGGGCAGGAACGCGAGGCCCGAACTCGTACAGCGCTCCCAGCAACGCATCGAATAGAAGCAAGTACACCACGTACTCAATGGGGCGGCGGCGCCCCGCCGCCGTTCGTAAAACCGCACCCCACCACTCACTCCGCCACACCTCCACCACGATCACGCCGAAAACGACGAACGCCACCCCCTGATTGATCCACCACCCGAACCCCGACAGCACGCCGAACCAGAACCAGTTCCGCGAGCCGAACCAGAAGAGCACCGCGGAGAGGAAAAACATCTGCTCCGCGCCGATCGGCGCGATCACGAACGGCAGCAGAAATGCCGGCCCGATCGCCACCCAGAGCATCGCAATCGCAACGCTCCGTGCGTCGAACGTGCGCCGCAGCCCGAGCCAGAAAAAGACGATCGCGCCGATGCCTTCGAGCATCGCGGCGGCGCGCAGCGCGAACGGATTCACGGCGCGCGTGAAGAGCGCCACGAGCACCGTGACCCACGACGTCAGCGGCCCCATGTAGCTCTGTCCCCAGAAGAAGATCGGGAACGCGCGGCGGGCGAAGATCGACTTCGCCATCAGGCCGAAGATGGCGGCGTCGCTGTTCCAGCCGAGGGGGAGCGTGTTCGGGAAGAGGAGCGGAGCGCGAAGCGCGACGTAGACGAGCACGACGCCGCACATCGCGGCGCGCTCGGGCCAAAGGGGAGCAGACGTCTCGTCCGCTTGGCCGCGCGACAGCGCGGCTGACGCCGCGCCTGAGCGGACGAGACGTCCGCTCCCCTCGGCGCTACGGGTCACGCTGTCGCCAGCATCTCGTCGACGACCGGCCACGTCGCGTCGCGCCACTCGTCGCCCATCAGCAGCCCTGCGGTCGCGAGATAGATCGCGATGTCGCGCTTGTCGTAACGCGACTCCAGTTGGTGCACCGCATCGCGCACCTGCCCGGCCGTCGGCACCTTGTACTCGTCGACCTCGATCGATCCGTTGACGTGCGGGATGTTCCAGAGGTCGAGGAACGCGGAGAGCATCTCATTGTGCTCCTGCGTGTGGTACTGCATGAGCGCCACGTCGAGGATCTGGTCGAACTCGTGCGAGCCGGCCCGCGACGCCAGGAGGTCCGCCTTCTTCTCCATCGGCAGCTTGCGGAGCGACTCGTCGCGGAAGTGGAGCGCCCGCGCGAGATGCGCGGTGGCGAGCCCTTTCGACTGATTGTCGGCGTGGCGCCAGAACGAGGTCGTGATGCGGCGGCGCCGCTCGTCATCGGCGAGCTCACGGAAAATGCGGCGGACGTCGTACATGAGCGCGATTGTACAATCCGCGCCCGTGGTACGCGTCCAGCCGCTCCTCTTCGCCGTGTTAGCCTCGCTCGCGATGTCCTGCGCCACGACTCACGGCCTCAAAGTGAACGATTTGTCCACCGACGAGAAGATCGGACAACTCTTCGTTCCCGACGCCTACGGCGTCTACATGAGCTCCTCGTCGTACGCCTACCAGCGTCTCGAGCGGTTCGTGAAGGAGCGTCATGTCGGCGGCTTCGTCTGGTTCCTCTCGAACGTCTATGAGAACGCGCTCCTGACCAAGCGCCTCCAGGCCGAGTCGCGCATACCGCTCTTCGTCGCCTCGGACCTCGAAGCCGGCATGGGGATGCGTTTCGCCGACACCTGGTACTGGCCGCCCGCGATGGC
>DASXIH010000414.1:0-2300 GCA_036498125.1 Thermoanaerobaculia bacterium | reverse complement strand
GTACACGCTGGGTGCTTCGCCAGGATCAGCGGAAATCGCGTATCTGACGAACACCACAAAATGACCGGCCCTCGATCGGAAATCACCGATCGGCCAATCAGCAGTCCCACTCAGCGTTTTCACATCAACCGTGATTGCGCGGCCGGACTCCAACACGATCGTGATGTCGACATTGTCTGACTGGGAGAACGTGACGGTCGCGTCGGCGCCAAGTCGATGCAGCACCGAGAGAACGTAGAACTTCGACGCCAATTCCAGATGCTTCGCGTGCCTGATTCTCCGGGGTCCCTTTGACGGTCCAACGACGATCGGCTCACCCCACGCGGAAGGATCGTTTACATCCGCGGCGACAAGTTCGTTCATCTGATCGTCTTGCATTGTCATAACGGCCAGCCGTTCAGAACCCGCATCTTCGTTGCCCGGAGATCCACACAATGAGAAGCAACGGCCTGCCTGAATCCGTGCGACCTGCGAGTTGATACCGATCCCGTCCGTGCTCTTTCTTATTCGGCGTTGCCACGAAGCCATTCCAGATTAACTCTTCCGCTTCCCACTCAGCAACGTCATGAGACGCCAGCTTGTCTGCGTCGTACTCAATATCCCATTCCGAGGCTTCGAATTCCTGCCAATAGACCATCTAAAGCAGTGTCCTGATCGCTTCCCGCAACGACCCCGCCATCACGCCCGGCTGCGCCGCTATCAGCGCTTCGCGATTGGGGTAGCCGCCCGGGATGGCGATGGAGAAGACGCCGGCGGCTTTGGCCATGGCGATGTCCTCAGGGCTGTCGCCGATGTAGACGGTTTCGGATGCAGCCACGCCGAGGCGGTCCATGCAGAGGAACAGCGCCTCGGGGTGGGGCTTCTTGGACGCAACGTCGGAGCCGAAGACGCATTCGCGGAAACGGTCGGCGACACCGTGAGCGTGCATCTCGCGGGTCACTCGATCGCGGGTGCCGCTCGTGAAGATCGCGGCGGCGACGTCGCGAGCGGCGAGGCCGATCTGGCGGAACGTGTGGTACCAGTTCGGCGAGTAGTAACGCGCATACACGTCGCGGTCGAACGCGATCCCGAACGACTCGAAGACGCGCTCGTGGCAGCGGTACGTCGCTTCGGCGGTGTCGACCAGGGTGCCATCCCAGTCGAACACCGCCGCGCGAAGCGGAGACGGGGTGCGGGCGTCTACCAGATCAGCCGCACTCCCACTTGCATCTGACGCGGTTCACCCACGCCGCTCTGCACCGTTCCGTCAAAGTTGAAGATGAGGTTCGTCACCTCGGGGCGGTGCAGGTTCTTGCTGTTGAACAGATTGAAGACGTCGAGCGCCGGCTCGACGGTCAAGCCCCTCTGCTTGAAGCCGCGCGACAGGCGCAGATCGAGCGAGGAGTACTGGTTGTCCTTCCGGCCGAGGTTGCGCTGCGTGACGCTGCCGTCCGGATTGATGCGGTCCTGCGGCGTCTGAGCGATCGCCATGAAGCGAGGGTTGCCGTTGATGTCGAGGCCGCAGAACGCGGCGCTGACCACGCACGAGAGCGACTGCGGCTGCGCCGAGCGGTACGAGTAGCGGACGTTCAAGTCGATTCCGTGCGGCGCGTTCCAGAGGACCCAGCTGTTGATGCGATGCCTCTGGTCGCGATCGGAGTAGCCGTACTCGGCGTCGAGATTGGTGACCTTCGCGTAGCGCAGCGTGAACGGATCGCGCTCGTTGTCGTCGTCCGACTTGTCCTTAGAGTACGTGTAATAGATCTGGAACTGGAAGTTGGCCGAGGGCCGCTTCGTAATGCCGAGCGTCACGCCCTGATAGAGGCTGCGGGCGCTCGACTCGACGGTGGTCAGCTGGCCGAGGCCGTTCGAGCCGTCAGCGCCGAGGCCCGTACTCCACGGCGAGCCAAGGAGCGGATCGTTCCGGTTCACGAACCGGGTGATATGCGATCCCTTGGCGTAGTTGTACTTCACGAGGAACGCGTAGTCCTGGATGAACTCCTTCTCCCACGACGCGCCGAGCGACGTCGTGCGCGGATTCTTGAAGTTCTTGTCGAAGACGAAGACGTCGGGGTCGAACGGTGCGCCGATCTGCGACTGCGGAATGATGTTCGGGTACGCCGGCACAGGGCCGAGGATCGGCGTGAGTGCGCTGCTGCGGAAGATCGACTGACCGAGACTGCCGTTCGTCGAGCGCGAGGAGGCGAGCGTCAAGCCCGGAACGCGACCGTAGAAAATGCCCGCGTCCGCACGAACGACGTCACGGCCGTCGCCGCTCGGGTTCCACGCCATGCCGAGGCGCGGCTGCCACATGCCGTAAT
>DASXIH010000413.1:0-6384 GCA_036498125.1 Thermoanaerobaculia bacterium | reverse complement strand
CGGCTACCGTCTAGAAGCGCCTCCGGCGCTTCGCGCGCGACGCTCGGTGCGGCCAATTCACATCGGCTATAGTTCTCCGAAATCGTCCAATACGGAGTCAATACGCAGCCAAGGAGCGCTCATGTCCTCTCTCCGGCGCCTCTCGTACGTTCTTTCACTTCTCGTCTTCTCCACCGCCCTCTTCGCGCAGACCGGCGGCTCGATCAGCGGCACCGTCCATGACTCCAACGGCGGCGCACTTCCCGGCGTCACCGTGCAGGCGAAGAGCAGCGCCGCGCAAGGCGTTCGCACCGCGATCAGCGACGAAGCCGGCATCTATCGCCTGCCGCTCCTCCCGCCCGGCACGTACAACCTCATGTTCTCGTTGTCCGGCTTCGCGAACCTCGCGCACCCGAACGTCCCCGTCTCCCTCGGCCGCGACACGACCATCGACGCCACGATGAAAATCGCGCAGAGCGAGGAAGTGACCGTCTCCGCCGCCGCGCCCGTCGTCGACACCGGCTCGACCACGGCAGGCGAGACCCTCGGCCAGCGCGCCATCGAGTCGCTGCCGACCGGACGCAACTACTCGACCATCGCGCAAGTCACGCCCGGCATCTCCTCCGACGCCAATCCGGGTGCCGGCAACGTCACCGGCGTCTACGGCTCGACCATCAGCGTCTACGGTTCCTCCGGCGCCGAGAACGCCTTCTTCGTCGACGGCGTCAACACCACCAACGCCGAATACGGCTTCCAGGGAAAAGAGCTCAACTTCGAGTTCATCCAGGAAGTCGACATCAAGACCGGCGGCTACGAAGCGGAGTACGGCCGCTCCACCGGCGGCATCATCAACGTCATCACCAAGTCCGGCGGCAACGCGTTCCATGGCGACGTTTTCGGCTATCACTTCAACGACTCGTTGCAGTCCAGCTCGAAGACGGTCGTCTCCACCGCCGGCACCGTCGCCGGCTTCACGAACCAGGACTTCGGCGCCGACCTCGGCGGCTACATCCTCCGGGACAAGCTGTGGTTCTTCGGCGCATTCGACCGCGTCTCGAACAGCACCGACGCCTCGCTCCTCGGCGGCCCCGCGGCTGGCCAGAGCGCCACGTCGAAGAGCCGCCGCAGCCTCGGCTCGGCCAAGCTGACCTACAACGTCGCGCCGAACCAGTCGATCTTCGCCACCTGGCTCCAGGACCCGCGCGTCGATACCGGCGCCATCAACGACGCGAACCACACACTCAACGGCGACTCGAACACCTACCTCGGGCGCCAGGACTTCGGCGGACGCGATTACGCACTCCGCTACGACGGCAACTTCCGCTCCTCGTGGATCGCGACCGGACAGATTGCGCGGCACCGCGAGGTGAACTCCGTCGGCCCTCAGAGCTCCTCGGGCGACGCGATTCAATACCGCGACGCATCGAACGACTTCTTCCAGACCGGCGGCTTCGGCCTCATTCAGAACAAGTCGTTCGAGCGGAAGTTCTACGGCGGCTCGCTCGAGCGCTACCTCGGACGCCACGACATCAAAGGCGGCATCGAGTACGAGAGCGAGACCGCCGACGTCCTGAAGCGGATGTCGGGCGGCCAGCAGGTCGACGTCTTCGCGAACGACGTCAATCCCGCGAAACCGATCTACCGCCACTCCTACTGGACCACTCCCGATGCCACGCTCGCGAACGCCCCAGTCTCCGCGCTGAACGCAAAACCGGCGCACCGGAACTCGACGGTGTTCCTGCAGGACAAATGGACGCTGACCAACTTCACCGTCAACGCCGGCGTCCGGTGGGACCGGCAGCGGATCATCGACGCGTCCGGCGTGACGCAGATCGACATGAAGAAGGACTACGCGCCGCGGCTCGGCGTCGTGTGGGACCCGAAGGGCGATCACACGCAGAAGCTCTACGCGTCGTACGGCCGTTACTACGAAGAGATCCCGATGGACCTCGTCATCCGCTCCTTCTCTTATGAAAGGCAGCCGCGCATCGTCAACTACAGCCCGACGAGCGTGGCGCCCGATCCGAACGCCGAGGCCGACTTCGGCACCTCGTCGGCGATCCTCGGCGGCTTCACCGAGCCGGCCGATCCGAACATCAAGAACCAATACCTGACCGAGATGATCGTCGGTGGCGAGCGCGAAGTCATGCCGTCGCTCGCCCTCGGCGTCAAAGGCATCTACCGCAACTACGGCCGCGTCATCGAAGACTTCCTCTGCGCCGACGACGGGACGTACTGCATCGGCAACCCGGGCGAAGGGATCATGAAGCAGATCTTCACGCTCGACTACTCGACGACCTACGCTGCACCGAAGCCGAAGCGGACCTACAAGGCCGTCGAGCTCGACGCCACGAAGCGCTTCTCCAACAACTGGGAGGCGGTCGCGTCGTACATCTACTCGAAGCTCGACGGCAACTACGACGGCGAGTACGCGCCGTTCACCAACGTCGGCGCCGATCCGAACATCTCCGCCGCGTACGACTACTACGACTTCTTCACCAACGGCAGCGACCTCTCGAAGATCACCAACAGCGGCCCGCTCTCGAACGACCGCCGCAACCAGTTCAAACTCTCCGGCGTCTACATCACCCCGTTCAAACTCTCGATCGGCGCCGCCGGCTACTGGCGCAGCGGCACGCCGATCACCCCCTACGGCTACTCCGACGCGTACGGCCGCTACGAGTTCTTCCTGAAAAACCGCGGATCCGAGGGGCGGACGCCGAGCAACTACGACATCGACGTCCACCTCGGCTACCCCGTGCCGGTGCACGGCGCGCAGCTCAACGTCCTCCTCGACGTCTTCAGCCTCCTCGACACCCAGCGCGCCGTCCTCCTCGACGAGCGCTGGGGCTTCCAGGAGTCCGACAACGCCTCCCCCACCCCCGTGAACCCGAACTACAAACAAGCCGTCGTCCGCACCGCCCCAAGGTCAGTCCGCCTAGGCCTCCGCTTCACGTTCTAGCGTTTCGGCGCGAATTGTTAGGTTTCAGGCGCGAGCCGTCAGGTCCGCAGCGCGTGCCGTTAGGTCCGCAGTGCGTGTCGTTAGGTCCGCAGCGCGAGTTCGTGAGACTCGCGGTGCGAGTCCGTGTGGCTCGCAGCGCGAGTTCGTGTGGCTCGCAGTGCGAGACCGTGTGACACGCAGTGCGAGTCCGCGTGGCTCGCAGCGCGAGTTCGTGCGACACGCAGTGCGAGTTCGTGTGACACGCAGTGCGAGTCCGTGCGACTCGCAGTGCGAGTTCATGCGACTCGCGGTGCGAGTTCGTCTGACACGCAGTGCGAGTTCATGCGACTCGCAGTGCGAGTTCGTCTGACACGCCAAGGGGAGCGGACGTCTCGTCCGCTCATGCCGCGCGACAGCGCGGCTTACGCCGCGCCTGAGCGGACGAGACGTCCGCTCCCCTTCGGAGTACGCTGCCCGACGCCATGATCCACAAAATGACCTCCACGACCTTCACCATCGACGGCTACCGCATCCGCCAGAACCTCGGCGTCGTCCGCGGAATCGTCGTCCGCTCCCGCTCCGTCTTCGGCACCATCGGCGCCAGCCTTCAGACCCTCGTCGGCGGCAACATCACCCTCTTCACAGAGTTATGCGAGAAAACCCGCAACGAAGCCTTCGACCTGATGCTCTCCCACGCCCAGCAAGTCGGCGCCAACGCCGTCATCGGCATCCGCTACGATGCGACCGAGGTGATACAGGGAGTGACCGAGGTCCTCTGCTACGGGACAGCGGTCACCGTCGAGCCGGAGTAAACGCCTTACTCAGCTACGCTCGTAGCGATCCCCGAGGAGCGCCTGGATGATGGCCGACGCGTCAACGACGAGGGACGCGCTCGAGGAGTTCTTCGCCACGTTCCCCACGCTCCTCGCGGATCATTCTTCCGAGCGTCTCACCCGAGAACTCGACGACACGTCGCGATTCGATACGCCGAAAAAGCTCTTCGTTTGTGGGTTTCTCAGCGGAGCGCCGCAGTTCTTCGAGGAGGTAGTCGGAAAGCGACTTCCCGGCTTCGGCGGCTCACATCTTCAACTTCCGATGGAGCGCTTCGGCATATTTCGAATCTGAACCATGCGTCCCATGTATCTAACATGCGCGCATGTGCCGCGCATGTCCAACATGCGGCGCGCACCCTCAGAAGCTGTGAAGAAATCTCGTTCCCGTCATCCTGAGCTTGGCGGAGCGGCGAAGCCGCGGAGCGCAGCGAAGGATCTCCGAATGCTCGGCCCGAGCTGCAAGCAGCGTAGTTTGAGGTCCTTCGCCGTCCTTCGCTTCGCTTCGGCGGCTCAGGATGACGAGCTGTGTGCGCGTCGTCGGTAGGGTTGTATTCGATTTCTTCACAGCCTCTCACACGAAGATCCGCATCTCCTTGAGCTCGCGCAGCCGGTCGCGGATCTCGGCGGCTTTTTCGAAGTCGAGATTCTTCGCGGCTTCCTTCATCTCCTTCGTCAGCCGGCCGATCTGTTTGTCGATGTCCTCGCCGGCGAGGGCGTCGAGGCGGGCGCGCTGGCCGGGGAGCGGGGCGAGCTCGAGGTAATCGAGGTTCGCCATCTTCACGAGATCGGAATCGACCGCCTTGATGATCGTCGCCGGCTCGATACCGTGCTCCTCGTTGTATAGCCGCTGCCGGTCGCGGCGGCGGTTCGTCTCCTCGATCGCGTTCTTGAGCGAGTCCGTCAGCTTGTCGGCGTAGAGGATCGCCTGTCCGCCGACGTTGCGCGCGGCGCGGCCGATCGTCTGGATCAGCGACGTCGTGGAGCGGAGGAAGCCTTCCTTGTCCGCGTCGAGGATCGTCACCGCCGACACCTCGGGGATGTCGAGCCCCTCGCGCAGCAGGTTGATCCCGATCAGCACGTCGTACACGCCGAGGCGGAAGTCGCGGAGGATCGCGATCCGCTCCAGCGTCTCGACGTCGGAGTGCAGGTACGTCACCTTGATGCCGAGCTCCATCAGGTACCGCGTCAGGTCCTCGGACATCCGCTTCGTCAGCGTCGTCACCATCACGCGCTCGCTCTTCGCGACGCGGTCCTTGATGACGCCGATCAGATCGTCGACCTGCCCCTTCACCGGGCGGATGATGATCTCCGGATCGAGCAGGCCGGTGGGGCGGATCACCTGTTCGACGAACTGCCCTTCCGTTCTTTGAAGCTCGAACGGCCCCGGCGTCGCGGAGACGTAAACGATCTGGTCGAGCTTCGTCTGGAACTCGTCGAATGAGAGCGGACGGTTGTCGATCGCGCTCGGGAGGCGAAACCCGTACTCGACGAGCGTCTCCTTCCGCGCCCGGTCGCCGCCCCACATCGCGCGCACCTGCGGCACCGTCTGGTGCGACTCGTCGATGACGAGGAGCAAGTCCTTCGGGAAATAGTCGATCAGTGTCGGCGGCGGCTCCCCCGGCGCGCGTCCGCTGAGGTGGCGCGAATAGTTCTCGATGCCGTTGCAGTAGCCGAGCTCCGCGATCATCTCGAGATCGAAGAGCGTCCGCTGCGACAATCGTTGCGCTTCGAGGAGGCGGTCATTCGCGCGCAGCTCCGTGACGCGCTCGTCTAGCTCGACGCGGATGTTCTCCATCGCCTGCAGCAGCCGCTCGCGCGGCGTGACGTAGTGCGTTCTCGGATAGACCGCGAGCCGGTCGTAGGTACGCCCCATCCCGCGGCCGGTGATCGGATCGATGCGCGTGATCTTGTCGATCTCGTCGCCGAAGAACTCGATGCGGACGGCGTCGTCTTCGTAGGCCGGCCAGAGCTCGAGCACGTCGCCGCGGACGCGGTACGAACCGCGGCCGAGGTCGTACGGCGTCCGCTCGTACTGCATCTCCGTCAGGCGGCGGAGATAGTCGGTCATCGGCTTCTCGACCCCGGTCTCGAAGAAGACGAGCATCGAATGATAGAGATCGGGGTCGCCGATGCCGTAGATGCAGGACACCGAGGCGACGATGATGACGTCGCGGCGCTCGAACAGCGATTTCGTCGCCGCGAGCCGCAGCTTGTCGATCTCGTCGTTCTTCGTCATCTCTTTTTCGATGTAGAGATCGGTCTGCGGGATATAGGCCTCGGGCTGGTAGTAGTCGTAGTACGAGACGAAGTACTCGACCGCGTTCTCCGGGAAGAAGTTGCGGAACTCCTGGTAGAGCTGCGCCGCGAGGATCTTGTTGTGCGACAGCACCAGCGTCGGGCGGTTGATCGCCTCGATCACCTTCGCGACCGTGAACGTCTTCCCGGTGCCGGTCGCGCCGAGGAGCACCTGGTCTTTCGCGCCGGCCACGAGCCCTTCCGTGAGCTGCCGGATCGCCTCCGGCTGGTCGCCTTGAGGCTCGAACGTCGAGACAAGCTTGAAGTCCATACTTTATCCGCGAGGCTACGAACGTGTTGCGCGAGGCGCTTCGCGCCACCCTGTCATCTCCCTCT
>DASXIH010000412.1:0-8121 GCA_036498125.1 Thermoanaerobaculia bacterium | reverse complement strand
CCGATGATGCGGCCCTTCATGTCCTCGCTCGGGAGATCGACGACGCTGACCGTGTTCTCGGCGACGTAGTCAGACGCCATGCGCTGGATCGCCATGCCGAGGATCTTGCGCGCGCGCTGGTTGCCGAGCTCGTTCGCCTCGGTCTCGATGCGCTTGATGATGTTGGCGGCGTCGATCTTCGCCTCGTTCTCGATCCCGCGAATCAGCTCGCGCTTCGCCTCCTCCGCGCTGAGGCCGGCCACCTGTTCGATGCGGTGCCGCTGTTCTTCGACGAGCGCGTTGAGCTCGTCCTCGCGCGCGGTGATCTGCTTTTCGCGCGAGTCGATGGCGCGGTCGCGCTTCTCGACTTCGGCCATGCGCGAGTCCATCTGCTGCGTCTTCTTGTCGAGGTTCTCTTCCTTCTGCTGCAGCCGCCGCTCGCTGTTTTTCAGCTCGTCGTTGCGCTGCTGGACTTTGCGGTCGAAGTCCGACCGCATCTGCAGAAGTTTTTCTTTCGCCTCGAGGTCTGCTTCCTTGACGCGCGCTTCCGCCTGTTTGTTGGCGTCGGCGACGATCCGATCGGAGCTCCGGCGCGCTTCTTCGAGCTGCGCCTCACCCCGCTTGCGATACACCACGCCCCACATGAGGGCGGCGACGATGGCGCCGGCGATGACGCCCGCCACGATGGCAATAATCACTGCTGTCACTCAAACCTCCGACCCGGAGGCTTGCGCGGAAGGAAATTGAATTTCGGAGAACCCCGCCTGAGCCGTGTGAGGGATTCTTACTTGAACCTGCCAAGCAGGTGGGCGCCCTACCCGTGCCGTTTAGGCTACCTTCATCGCTCCCGAAGGAGTGGAAGGCGTGCACGCGGCCCTGGGACCCGAGCACCCGAAGTAAGAAAGCATCGGTTCAAGCGTTAGATCATTCATCACGAACTCTGCAGGGACTCCGAAGAACAACCAACATGATGTCGGCTCAGCTGATTACCTTGCCGAGACGATTCGATATTTCCTCCGTCTTCTCGATCCAGATTCCCGCGGAACTCTCCCGCTGTTTCCGGTACCGGGAAAACTCGTCGGCTATGTTTAAGGCTGCCAGGATTGCGATTTTCATGGGATCGACGGTTGCGACCTGTGCTGCTACGTCGCGCATCCTGGAATCCACTAACCGCGCAAGCTCCACTAAATAATCAGGATCTCCCTCCCCACGGACGTTGTAAGTAGCGCCGAAGATCTCGACTGTCGTCGAGTTGTCGTTCCCGTCCATCGGAAAAAATTGCCTGAAACGGCGCGGATTATAGCAGGTGTGGTCTCGACGCAATCCCCTGTCGCGTCGGAAGAGGGTCAAGAAGTATTCACCTCTCTCGCGTTTTGCGGATTTTTCCCAGAGGCTCCCCGTGTTATTGGCGCATTCCAGTGATACATTGTTCCTGGTCCGAAGGGGAAAACTCCGTACAAGCTGAGATGGTGAGCGAAACTGTGTATCGCCCAACCTCCGATGTGGTTACGCGCAAAGTCGGCGACGAGTCCGTCATCGTCCCCGTCCGCTCGCACGTTGCCGACCTGGATGCCGTCGTCACGTTGAATCCGGTCGCCGCCCGCATCTGGGAGCTCCTCGACGGCCGCCGCGACCTCGCCGCCATCGCCGGAACGATCTCCGAAGAGTACGAGGTCGAGCCGGAGACGGCCCGGGCGGACGTCGACGAATTCATCCGCGGTCTCGAAGACGCGAAGCTGGTCGAGCGCGTGGGAGAGAGCCGCTGATGCAAGAGCTCTCCTACGACTCGTTCAGCAAACGCATCGTCACCGCCACTGCCGGCCGGCGCATCCCCCTCTCCGGCACGATCGAGCTGACGAATCGCTGCCCGCTGAACTGCAGCCACTGCTACAACAACCTCCCGATGAACGACGTCGCCGCGCGCAAGCGCGAGCTGACGACGAACGAGTACAAAGACGTCCTCGACCAGCTCGCCGACCTCGGCGCGCTCTGGGTCTGCTTTTCGGGAGGCGAGATCTTCGCCCGCCGCGACTTCTTCGAGATCTACGACTATGCGAAGGCGAAGGGCTTCCTCGTCACGCTCTTCACCAACGGAATCCTCATCGACGAGCGCGTCGCCGACCGCCTGGCGGAGAACCGCCCCTTCTCGATCGAGATCACTCTCTACGGCAAGACGCCGGAAACGTACGAGGAGCTGACCCGCATCCCCGGCTCGTGGGCGAAGTGCATACGCGGGATCGAGCTGCTGCGCGAGCGCAACCTCCCGCTGAAACTCAAGACGGTCGCCGTGTCGGTCAACCGGCACGAAGTCTTCGAGATGAAGGCCTTCGCCGAGGAGCTCGGGATCGACTTCAAGTTCGACCCGATGATGAATCCGCGGATCGACTGCTCATCGTCGCCACTCGCAGTGCGCCTCACGCCGCTCGAAGCGGTCGATCTCGACCTGCGCGATCCCGCGCGCGTCGAGGCATGGCACGCCCTCGCGAAGACCAGCGTCGCGCGCCCGCTCCCGGTGGCCGGTGAAAACGTCCAGGTCTACGACTGCGGCGGCGGCGTGAACAGCTGGGCCATCGACCCGTACGGCAACCTGACGATCTGCGTTCTCTCGCACGTCGACAACTTCAATCTCCGCGAATACACGGTTGCGGAGGCGTGGGAGCATCTCGGCAACGTGCGGCGCAAGCCCACCACGCGTCCGACCAAGTGCACGCAGTGCGCAATGCGGTCCCTCTGCGGCATGTGCGCGGCGCAGGGTGAGTTGGAGAATCAGGACGCGGAGTCGCCCGTCGACTTCCTCTGCCACACCGCCCACCTCCGCGTCTCCGTCCTCGGCCACGAGTTCCCGCTGCACGGCGAATGCGAATACTGCGTCGGCGGCTCCGCCCACGACGTCATCGTCCGCGAGACGGAACAGGCGCTGAGCGCGGGATCCAGGCCCCTCATCGAATCTTCGATCAGCCCCGCCGCCTCGTGCGGCTCCGGCGGTTGTTCATCTTGTACGTAGGCGAGGAAGGAAGAAACCAATGAAGCCCACCAGCACATCGAACGAGAGAAAGCGGTACGAGAAACCGCAGGCGACGCGCTTCCCCCTCCGGCCCGATGAAGCCGTCCTCGGATTCTGCAAGACGGCCGGCGGCACCGGCTCCGTCCATGGCCTGTGCGGACATATCGGCGGTTGCCCCAGCGCCGGTTCGTAATGTCCCTGTCGGATTATTCGATTTCATTCGGCGGCTTCCGGATTCGCGTTCACGACGTTCGCGGCGAGAACGTGCGTCCGCATGTTTCGCTCGAAGGCCCCATTGCGAAATACATCGTCGCCAACGACGCCCCGGCCCATCTCGATCTCACCGTCGAGACGCTGAAGGCGCCCCCGATTCCGGGCCGAACGCTGCTGTTCGATTCCGGCGGAGTCTGGCGGCTGTTCGATGACGGCGACTGCTATCGGATCGAATGCCGCGTCTACGGTGACCTTTACAAAATCGCCTTTCTTTCAAAGGACCTCACCCACGGCACCGTGAAGATGGTCCCGTATGACGTCACCACTCCCTATCCGCTGCAATACCCGCTCGATGAAGTGATTTTGAACCTGCTCCTGCCACGCCATGACGCTGTCGAGCTACACGGGTGCGGACTCGTCGACCGCAACGGGAACGGCTATCTGTTCGCCGGAAACTCGGGCGCAGGCAAGACGACGACCGCGCGCCTTTGGCAGCACGACGCCGCCGAAATCCTGAGCGATGACCGGATCGTGGTGCGTCACGAAGAGGGTGCGTGGCGGATGTACGGAACACCGTGGCATGGCGAGGCGGATATCTGTTCGCCATCGCACGCACGATTGCATCGCATCTTCCTGCTCGAGCAGGCGGCCTACAACTCGATCGACCCCATCTCAACCGCCGCGGCGGTGGCGCGCATGCTGTCATGCACCTTCCCGCCGTTCCACGATGCCGGCGGCCTGAATGCGATCGCCGGCACGCTCGCCGATATCTCGGCCGCCGTCCCGGTCACCCGGCTTTCCTTCGTGAACGACCGCTCCGCGGTCGACTTCGTTCGTGAGGCGTTCGAGGTCGCGGCTTGAATTCATTCGAGAACACGATCGCAGACGTCCTCGGGCGAGGAGTCGCCGCGCGCTTTCACGCGGCCGGCCACAGCATGCACCCGACCATCCGCTCGGGCGAGCACCTGCATGTGACGACGGCCGAGGCCCGTTCGCTGCGCGTCGGCGACGTCGTGCTGGCGCGGGCCGCGCGCGGCCTGACGGCGCACCGCATCGTCCGCCTGTCTCGCGAAACGATCATCACACGCGGCGACAACGCGCTCACGCGCGACGCCGCACTCCGTCATTCCGACATCCTCGGCCGCATCACGCACGTCGAGCGCCAAGGCGCAACGGTCACGGTCCCCACCGCGCCGCTGCGCATTCGCGTTGTCGCGCGAACACTCCGTCGTCATCTCCTCTCTCTCTCCCAAATCATCAGGAGCCTGGTGTGAAGAAACTTTGTCGCCGTCTAGTGATCGTGGGCGTTCTGCTCAGCTGTGCATTCGCGTTCCCCCTTGCAGCGCAGAATCCACCGTTGTGGAACGGCGGGAATCCGAAACGAGGAGATGGCACCTCCGCCATCAAGCCGGTGGCGTGGCCCGCGGAGTCGGCGTGGGTTCCGTATTCGTGGGGGACGACGTGGCCCGACTCTTCGCCCACGGACAAGCGCCCGGTCCGCGACCAGCGCATCCAGGACCCGTCCAACGGCGGAACGACGCCGCAGAACTACGTCAACGTCAGCTCAGGCTGCCCGGACCAGATGCTGCCGAGCATCTATTACTACTATGACCCGGCGAGCCAGATCATCTTCTTCCGGTGGCGCGTCGAACAGATCGCGAATAACTACGCCACCGGCCCGAGCGCCGGTTCGTACAGCAGCACGGACCCGTGGAGCTCCGCGCTTTGGACCGTCTTCATCGACCTCGACGGCAACGGCTTCCGCGACTTCGCGATGCACCTCAACGGATCGAGCGGCGCCCCCTCCTCGCCGATCGACATCCTCCGCTCCATCTGGAGCAACGAGGCGAGCAACTCGATCGACTACGTCGGCGACTCCGCCATCCATAGTCTCTTCACGAATCCCACCGCATTCGCCACGGCCGTCAACGGCGCTCTCTACCAGTTCGACGGCAGCGGCCTACCCTCGGGAATCCAGTGGCCGAACGGCTCCAGCGAGACGAACTGGGACTACGGCACCACCCGCTCGATCAACAAGAGCACCGGTTCCTGCAACGAGTACTTCGTCGACTACCAGATCCCGCTCGCGATGCTCGACGCAACGGCCATCACGGGCGGGCCGAAGCTGACGGCGAACACGCCGTTCCAGTTCCTCTTCACGACCGCGAACAGCCTCAACAACCCCTTCCAGAAAGACGTCGTGTGGGAAGGCAACTTTGTCTGCGACGCCACCTCGCCGGGACCGTTCGGCGACGCGCTCACCCTTGCTGACGGCATCATCCCGCAGCCGATTACGACCTCCATGGGCGCCGGCACGCCGGCCCCCGGAAGCTGCATCATTCCGGTGACCGCGCAGATCATGGACGCCCTCACGGTCACGAACTGCCAGTCGACGAGCGAGCTCGTCTCGGCCCAGTTCAAGTTCTATTACGACATCAACGGCGACGGCATCGACAACGACGGCGGTACGTGGCAGAACATCGGCGACCCGGCCGTACCGGTCGGCACCACCGTCACGGCGGCCTGGAACACCCAGAACCTGATCCAGGGGCAGTACCTGATCGCGCTCGAGATCACGGACAACCGCGGACACACGACGCAGACGTGGATGTCGAAGTCGAACGCGACGCTGGAGCAGCCGATCTCCGTCGGCGGTCATATCTACACGAACGTGCCGCCGTTCGCGATCACGTTCCCCTACTCCGGTCTCGTCGCGAGCGGTCCCCAAAAAACGCTCGGCATCAACTACCTCATCTGGAACGTCGGCGGCGCGTGCGGCGTCAACCTGCCGCCTGCTACCAAGCAGCACGACCTCGGCAGCGTGCAGCAGGGAACGTCCTTCAACTACGTCCTGAAGACGACGAACAACTCGTCGACGCCTCTCACCGTTTCGAAGATCACCGACACGTTGCCTAGCGGCTTCACGTACAACAGCTCGACCGCGGCCGGTCAGGTGGGCGCGGTCATCGTCTCCAACGGCGGCTCGGGGTACACGAGCGCGCCGACGGTCAACATCAGCGGCGGCGGCGGTAGCGGCGCCACGGCTACGGCAACCGTGAGCGGCGGCGCCATCACCGCGATCACGGTGACGTCGGGCGGCAGCGGCTACACCTCGAATCCGAGCGTCAGCTTCCTCGGCGGCGGCGGTGCCGGCGCGATCGCCTCGGCGGCCGCGAACACCCTCGGGACGGCGACGTCGTCGAGCGTCGTCGGCAGCGTGGCCACGTTCAACTTCCCGAACGTAACACTCGGAGCGAACTCCACGCTCACATACGTCATCAACGTGACGGCGGGAACCAGCGGCGGCACGTTCTTCAACACCTCAACATGGACGACCAGCGTCGGCAACCTGAATGCGACCGACAGCGGTGTACAGGTCAAGACGGCAAGCCTCCTCATCACAAAGAGCGCGGAGCTGGCGTCGAACCCCGGCGTACCGATCACCACGGCAAACCGCGGCGATCAGGTCCACTTCATCATCACCGTCACGAACAACTCGCAGACGAACGTCCCGAACACGCAGATCCAGGACGTCCTCCCCGCCGGCTTCACCTACGTCAGCGCCACCCCCCTGCCGCAGTCGGCCCCGTCGGTCGGCACGAACGGCACAGTGACCTGGGGCAGCACCGGCAGCAACATCATCCAGATCAACTCGAGCGGCGGCACCGCGACGTATACCGTCGACGCCATCGCCACACTCCCGGGCGGCGTCACCAACACGGCGACCGCCTCGGCACCGTCGATCTCCTCCGTATCGGCTTCGGCAAATCTCTCGATCAGCGGACCGGTGCTCGCCATCAACAAGGTCGGCAGCACATCGACCATCATCTCGCCGACCAACCCGGCGACCGTCCAGATCGACTACGTCCTCCAGTACGCCAACGTCGGCAACGGCCCCGCGACCGGAGTCACGCTGAATGACGTCGTGCCGAGCGGCTTCGCGTTGCAGATCGGCGCCGGGACGACGACCGGCTGTACTCAGGCCGGCACCACCGTCTCGTGCAACTCCACCGCGGTTCCGACGACGCTCGCCGCGGGCTCGACCGGCACGGTGAATCTCCGTTTCGCGGTCAGCTCCACGGCGACGACTCCTGCGGTGAATACCGCGACTGTGTCCGCGATCGGCATCTCCTCGGCACAGGCGCAGTTCACCGTCACGATCGACGCGAATGCCTGTACGTCGACGACGTACTATTTCCGCAGCACGACCGGCGCGGTGTCGAGCGGCGCAGCGGGCTACGGCGTCGGTTACGTCAACATGACCAACAACGGCGCCGGCTACACCTCGTTGCCCTCGGTTTCGTTCTCCGGCGGCGCTGGAACCGGCACGGCCGGAACTGCAGTAGCCGGCGCGGGAAACGGCCAGATCCTCGGCGTGAGTCTGTCGAACAGCGGCACCGGCTACGCATCGGGCGGACCGCCGACCGTGGCCTTCACCGGCGGCGGCTTTACCACGCCGGCAACAGGGACTGCTGTTCTCACCGACAACCAACTCCTCGCGTCGATCACGCAAGGAGCGGCGAACGTCACCTCGCCGAACATGGTCGTCGGCTCCAATCGCGAGCTCTTACGGTTCTACACCGATCCCGCCGACAGCACGGCGGCGTATTTGATCAGCACCGCCAGCATCACCACCGGCTGGAACGTCGTCGCGGGCGGACCCAAGCTCCTCTACACCGCCGTCCTCTCCGACTTCAATCCCGATACGAACGCGTATTCACCAATCGCGAGCGTAACGTCGCCCCAACTCAACTCCGCCAACCCGATCACCGACACGCGAACGTTCACGATCGCAGCGCCCGGCTACGTCCTTCCAGCCGGCCATCGGCTGGTGTGGATCATTCAGGCAGCCGACTCGAACGGCAATCACTCCACTACTCTGCAGTTCCTGTACAACGGGAACGCCGGTGCATTCGCAAGCCACG
>DASXIH010000411.1:0-7322 GCA_036498125.1 Thermoanaerobaculia bacterium | reverse complement strand
GTAATTACGTAGGAGTTTCGTCATTACCCTTCGCCCCGCGAAGCGGGGAGAAGGTGGCCGAAGGCCGGATGAGGGGGGTCGCCAGATGAACGTCACCCTCATCGACTCGCCGGTCGCGAACGTGGCGAACATCGGGCGGGGGCTGGAGGCGGCGGGGGCGTCGCTGCAGGTTACGCGCGACGCGGATGCGATCGCGCGGGCGGCGAAGATCGTGCTGCCGGGCGTCGGAAGCTTCATCGCGGCGATGCGCTGGCTCGAAGAGAACCGCATCGATGAGGCAATCCGCGCCGCGGTGAAGAACGGCGCATCGCTTCTCGGCATCTGCGTTGGTCACCAGGCACTCTTCGAGACCTCGCACGAGATGGGTGTCACGCGCGGCCTCGGCCTTGTCGCCGGCGAGGTGACGAGGTTCGAAGGAGCGCTGCCGGTCCCGCAGATCGGCTGGAACCGCGTCACGACGAACGGTTCGCCGCTCTTCGACGGAATCGCACCGGAGACTTCGTTCTACTTCGTCAACTCCTACGCCGCATCGAACGCGCCGGACGAGATCGCGCGCGCCGACTATGGCGGCCCGTTCACCGCGGCGGTGCAGAACGGCCGCGTGTTCGGCGTGCAGTTTCACCCGGAGAAGTCGTCGACGGCTGGCCTCCGCGTCCTGAGGAACTTCGTGGCATGGACGTAATCCCCTCGCTCGACCTCCTCGGCGGGCGCGTCGTCCGCCTCACGCGCGGCGACTTCGCGACGGCGCACGCGTACGGCGAACCTGAGGTGGTGCTCGAGTCGTTGAACGTTCCGCGCGGCTCGCGTCTCCATATCGTCGATCTCGAAGGCTCGCGCAGCGGCGCGCCGGTCGAGACGAAGAACGTGGCGCGCCTCGCCGAACGCGATCTTCGCGTGCAGGTCGGCGGCGGGATCCGCTCCGTCGACGACGCGCGGCGATGGCTCGACTGCGGTGCACAAAAAGTGGTCATCGGAACCGTGGCCGCGGACTCGCCGAACACCCTGCGCGCGATCGTCGACGCCCTCGGCGCCGAGCGGGTCATCGCGGCAGTCGACGTCCGCGACGGAGTCGTCCGCGTCGCCGCATGGGAGCGCGAAGCAGAACGCTCGCTCGCGGACGTGCTCGCGTCAATCAAGGCGAGCGGCATCGAAGAGATCCTGATCACTGACATCTCGCGCGACGGTGTCATGCGCGGTCCGTCGTTCGCGATGTATCGGGGGTTGCGCAGACAAGAATGTCAGCGCTCCACGTCTGCGCCGTCGATCATCGCTTCCGGCGGCGTCTCGACGATCGGTGACGTCGTCTCGCTGGCGCGGATGCCGAACGTCAGCGCTTGCGTGATCGGAAAGGCGTTGCTCGACCGCAAGATCGACCTCGCCGAGGCACGGGCGCGGGCGGCGATGCCGAACGCGATTCCGGAGCGCGTCATCCCCTGTCTCGACGTCCGCGACGGCCGCGTCGTAAAAGGCGTGAACTTCGTCGACATCCGCGACGCGGGCGATCCGGTCGAGTGTGCGAGACGCTACGAAGCCGAAGGCGCCGACGAGCTGGTGATCCTCGACATCTCCGCCACCGATCACAGCCGGCAGACGGCGCTCGAAACCGTCCACCGCGTCGCCGAGGCGCTCTTCATTCCGCTGACCGTCGGCGGCGGCGTGCGGACGGTCGAAGATTTTCGCGCACTCCTCCGCGCCGGCGCCGATCGCGTCGCGATCAACACGGCGGCGCTCCGCCATCCGCAGCTCATCGCCGACTGCGCGCGCGAGTTCGGCGTGCAAGCAGTCGTCCTATCGTGCGACGCGAAAGACGGGCAGGCCATGGTGCGCAGTGGCAAGGAGCCAGCGGGCGTGAATGCCGTCGATTGGTGCGTCGAAGCCGAGCGCCTGGGCGCCGGCGAGATTCTCCTCACCTCGGTCGATCGCGACGGCACGAGCTCCGGCTTCGACATCGAGCTGCTCCGCGCCGTCACCGCCCGTGTGAAGATCAGCGTCATCGCGAGCGGCGGCGCCGGGGCACTCGAACACTTTCGCGACGCGATCGAGGCCGGTGGCGCGCGCGCCGTCCTCGCCGCGTCGCTCTTTCACGATCGCGTGCTCACGGTCGGCGATGTGAAGCGTTACCTCGATGCAGAAGGGATCCCCGTCCGATGGTGAAATTCGATGCGAATGGCCTCATCCCCGCGGTCGTGCGCGACGCGAAAAGCGGCGCGGTCCTGACGCTCGCCTACATGAACGAGGAGTCGCTCGCGAAAACGCGCGAGAGCGGCGAGACATGGTTCTGGTCGCGCTCGCGCAACGAGCTGTGGCACAAAGGGGCGACGAGCGGCAACACCCAGCGCGTCGTCCACATCGCCGAGGATTGCGACGGCGACGCGCTCGTCGTCACCGTCGAACCGGCCGGGCCGGCGTGTCACACGGGTTCGTTTTCCTGCTTCGACGGCGTCCCCCCTCTCCCGCTCGACCGCCTCATGTCGGTCCTCCGCGACCGCTACGAGAACCGCCCCGAGAAGTCGTACAGCGCGTACCTCTTCAACGAAGGCCGCGACAAGATCCTGAAGAAGGTCGGCGAAGAGGCCACCGAAGTCGTCATCGCCGCGAAAGGCCAAACCCGCGAGCGCCTCGTCAGCGAGATCGCCGATCTCGTCTATCACCTCTCAGTGCTGATGGTGGACGAAGGGATGGAGTGGGCGGACGTATACGACGAGCTGGGGCGACGATCGTAGCGGTGTGCTAATTTACCCCTCCTATGTCCATCGATCAAAAACTGATGCGACGTTGCATCCTGGCGCTGGCGATCGTGCTCGCCGCGCCTCTCCTCTTCGCCGCGAAGCCCGCTGACATCCTCATCACCGGCGGTACGGTGCTCACCATGGCCGGGCCCGACATCGAGAACGGCTCGGTGGTCATCAGCGGCGGAAAGATCGTCGCGGTCGGCCGGTCGTCGGAGATCGACGGCAAATACACGGCGAAGACCACGATTCACGCGCGTGGCTCGGCGGTCATGCCGGGGCTGGTCAACGCGCACACGCACGTCCCGATGACGCTCTTCCGCGGCATCGCCGACGACCGCGACCTCATGGACTGGCTGCAGAACTTCATCTTCCCCGCCGAGGCGAAGAACGTCAGCAAAGACTTCGTGAAGTGGGGGACGCGCCTCGCGGCGGCGGAGATGATCGAGTCGGGAACGACGACGTTCGCCGACATGTACTACTTCGAGTCGGACATCGCACGCGAGACGAAGGCCGCGGGGCTTCGCGGCGTCCTCGGCGAGACGATGATCGACTTTCCGGTCGCCGACAACAAGACGTGGGACGAGACAGTGAAGTACGTCCGCGCGTACGTGAAGCAGTGGAAGGGCGACCGCCTCATCACCCCCGCGCTCGCACCGCACGCACCATTCACCGTCTCCGAGGAGCACCTCCGGCAGGTGCGTGCACTGGCGACCGAGCTCGGCGCGCCGATCCTCATCCACGTCTCCGAAACGCAAAATGAGCTCGATCAGATCAAGGCGAAGCACAACGGCCTCACCCCCGGCGACTACCTCGACAGCATCGGATTCCTCGGCGACGACGTCGTCGCCGCGCACGGCGTCTGGCTCACGAAAGAGGAAATCGACAAGTTTGCCGCGAAGAAGGTCGGCGTCGTCCACTGCCCCGAGTCGAACATGATGCTCGCCTCCGGCATCGCGCCGGTGACCCAGATGCGCGCCGCGCACATCGAGCTCGGCCTCGGTACGGATGGTCCGGCCGGCTCGAACAACGACCTCGACATGTTCGAGGAGATGGCGAGCGCCGCGCGGCTGCAGAAAGTCGGCCGCATGGATCCGAAGGTGCTCAGCGCGCATGACGTGCTCGAGATGGCGACGATCGGCAGCGCCCGCGCCCTCGGACTCTCCGACAAGATCGGCACGCTCGAAGCGGGGAAGCGCGCCGACGTCATCGTCGTGAACCTCGAGACGCCGAAGACGCAGCCGGTCTATTCGGTCGAGTCGGCGCTCGTCTACGCCGCCGACGGGGGCAACGTCACGACGACGATCTGCGACGGCAAGATCCTGATGCGCGACCGGAAGGTGCTGACGGTGAACGTTCCGGAGACGCTGGCGAAGGCGAAGGAATACCGGGATCGCGTGCGGAAGAGCCTCCAGACGAAATGAGGCGATGAACACCTCTTACTTCCTCATTCGAACCTCGAACTTCGACCTTCAAGCTCCGGGGATTGAGGTTCGAAGTTCGAGGTTCGAGGTAAGAAGTAAGAAAGAAGTGGTTTGAATGACGAATGTCGAATGTCGAATGACCAATTGAGAATGCCGAACGAACCCGCTCTTCATTCGACATCCGACATTCGACATTCGTCATTCACGCTCCTGGTCCTCTCTCTCGCACTGGCGTGCACGACCACTACGTCCACGCCGACACCACCACAAGCGCCACCCCCTCCCGCCCCACCCCAGCTGACGACTTCCCACATCGCACAGCGCGTGATCCTCGTCTCGTTCGACGGTCTCTCAGCGGACCGCGCGGCGTCCGCGCCCGCTTTCCAACGAATGACCGCGCACGCGACGCGCGTCGTGCCGGTGAATCCGACGTTGACCTCGGCGACGCATGCCGCGATCCTCACTGGCCTTCCTCCCGAGAAGACCGGCATCGTCTCGAATCAGTTTCATAAGCCCGGCACACCGCCGGAGCAAATCACTCGGGGCCTCACGACCGACATCGAGGGCGAGACGCTCGTCGATGCGGCGCGGAACGCGGGGAAGCGCACCGGCTGCATCGAGTTTCCGTTCCTCGACTGGCTCTCGCCGCGCCGGAGCTGTGACTTCGGAATCGCGTACAGCGCGAGCATGACGCGCTCGCGGATCGTCCACCTGAGGCACGACGACTTCCACGGAGAATGGCTCCCGCCGTCGTGGGGAGCGCCATCGCCGCGGCACACGTCGTTCAGTCCCGTCATGCGGGCGCGGATCCAATGGGGAGTTCCGAACCGCGCGAGTGAGGACGCCGACCTCGCGGCGTACGACACGACCAACGACAACGTCACGAACTACGACACGTTCTACATCGAGTCGCGAAGCGGCGAAACGCGCGTCGACGCGAGCGGCTGGTTCGCGCTGTCGATGCACCTCGACGACGGACTGTACGGAGACTGGTCGAAGGTCCTGCAGAGTGATCCCGCACTCCAGTCGGTCACCGTGTACGTCGGGCCGGTGTCGCACACGTCGGCCTATCCCGCCTCCTTTCGCGACACCCTCGACTCCACACTCGGGTTCCTTCCCGCAGCGCCCGACGAGTTGAGCGCACGCGACTGGCTGGCGGGCAAAGACGGCATCGATCCAGCGACGTTCTCCGACGAGGTCGACCGCCTCGCCGCCTTCCTCACGAACGCGACGCTGTATTCGATGAGCCACATGCAGTTCGACCTGCTGCTCTCGTACGACCCGATCCTCGATCAGACGGAGCATCAATTCGCACACGACATCGACGTACAACGGGAGACGGTCCAGCGGTCGTACGCGACGTTCGATCGGTCCGTCGCGGCGCTCACCGGCGCGATCGATCCGATCCGCGACGCGATCGTGATCACCGGCGATCACGGCTACGCCCCGATCGACGCCGAAGTGCGTCTCGACTCGATCCTGCCGGCCGGGTGGCGCGCGGTCGTGAACGGCGGCATCGCGCATCTCTACCGCTTCAGCGGCGACGCCGACGTCGTCGATACGCTGGCGAACCTCCGCGCAGCGGACGGAGCGCCGGTCTTCGAGCGCGTGGAGCGCCGTGGCCCTTCTTCACATCCGAACAGCGGCGACGTCGTCGCCTACACCGTTCCGCGCTTCGCACTGCAGAACGGCGCCGGCCCGCTCTTCACGCCGACGACGACGCTCGGCCAGCACGGCGGTCTCAACACGCACGCCGAGTTCCACACCACCCTCGGCGCATCCGGCCTCGGCATCACCCCGCAACGCGTCGACGTCCTCCAACAGACGGACGTCGCGCGCTTCGTGCGGGAATTGATGTTCGGGCCAGCAATTGATCCTAGTGGTGCACCGAACGGTGCCGCGCCGGCTCCACGCTGATCGTCACCGTGGTGCTGCTCGCAGTGCCGCAGTCGTTCGTGACCTTCACCCAGAAGGCCCCGTTCGCGGTGAGCGGACCGGTGGCCAGCGTCGCAGCATCGGTTCCGACCGGGACCGACGTGTTGCCCGCCGCACCCTGATACCACTGGTAATGCAGCGTGGAGCTGCCGGTTGCGGTGACCGTGATCGTCGTCGACGAGCCGAGGCCGATGATCTGGTCGCCCGGCTGCGTGACGGCGGGAGCCGTACAGCCGCTTGCGACGATCGTGACCGTCACGGTCGCGCCGTTGCTACTGCCGCAGGTATTCGTTCCCTGCGCAAGGTAGGTCGTCGTCACGGTAGGACTCACGACGATCGACGTGCCCGTCCCGACGACAACCTGCCCGTTGTTCGTCTGCTGGAACCAGGTGACGGTGACCGTGCCGCCGCCATTTCCGGTCGACGCCGTCGTCGCCAGAGTGTAGTTCGCGCCGTTCTGCGTCACGGTCGGCGTCGTGATCGTCACCGCGGGGCAGCCGTTGTTCGCATTCACCGTGACGATGACCGTGTTGCTGTTCGCCATTCCGCAGCCCGGTACGGTTGCCTGGACCCAATACGAAGTGGACGCAGCCGGACTGACGGTGATCGAGGTCCCGGTCTGGCCGGCGACAGGAGTCGACGTATCGGGGGCGATGCCCTGGTACCACTGGAACGTCATGTTCGGACCGCCGGTGGCGAACACGCTGAAGATCGTGGAAGAACCCTGCGTGATGGTGCGGCTCACCGGTGTGGCGCTGACCTGCGGAGCGAGACAGTTGACGGTGACCGTGACCGCATTACTGTCCGCGAAGCCGCACGAATTCGTGACGCGAACCCAGTATGACGTCGTGGACTGAGGGTTCACGGTGATGGTCGCAGTGGTGGCGTTGAACAGCGGGCTGCTCGTGTTTCCCTTCGCGCTCGTGTACCACTGATACGTGAGCGTCGCCGTGCCGGAAGCGACGACGCTGAGCTGCGCCGAGCTGCCGAACGTGATCGTCGAGCCGGTAGGCTGGGTCGTGACCTGCGGAGCAGTGCACGAGACGGCGTTCACGGTGATGGTCGCCGTGTTGCTGTCCGCCATGCCGCAGGAGTTCGTCACGCGCACCCAGTACGTGGTCGTCGACGAGGGGCTCACCGTGAGCGTGGCGCTCGTCTGCCCGGCAACCGGGCTAGAGATGTCGCCCTTCGGCGACGTGTACCACTGATACGTCAGCGTCGCCGTCCCGGTAGC
>DASXIH010000410.1:0-2347 GCA_036498125.1 Thermoanaerobaculia bacterium | reverse complement strand
CACCGTAACGTCAGCGGTCTCGTCGTCGTCATCGTTCTCGGGATCGTCTTCTTCGTCCTGCTGGGACTTCTCGTTTTCTCCGGCGCGAAGAAGCAGCAGGCGCCGCAGCAGGCCGGGAGTGAGACGCTGACGGTCCTTGCGCCGCGGATTCGCCTTCGCACGGAGCCGAACGCGAAGGCTCCGGTCGTCGCGACGGCCGTGGCGAGCGAGAAGCTCCTGCTCATCGAGGAGCATGGCGCGTGGGTACGCGTGCAGGATCCCGACAACCTGGTCGGCTGGACTGAGCGCTCGTCACTCGAGCGGACCGTCGAGCGCGATCGGCGTCTGGCGCGGTTCGCGGCGATCCGAAAGCTGCCCGCGCTCGCCGGCGTGGCCACGCAGCGAACGTCGCTCTACGCAGGACCGGGGATTTTCTACCCGATCGTCGGCGAGCTGTCCGAGGGGAGCGACGTCAAGGTCTACACGCGCGACCACGATTTCTACGCGGTCGAGATCGGCGATACGGTGGCCTACGCCGACGTCGACGCGATCAACGTGACCGCGACCGGGACGCGCCAGCTCGACGTCCGCACGAGCACCACCTCCACCGCGACCGAGACGACCGAAACGACGGCGACTGAATCAACGGAGCAGGCGACGGCAACCGAAGCGCCGCTACCCGTCCCGGTTCCCGCACCGCAGCCGGTTCCGGCGCGCGCCGACCGCAGCGGCGTGTATGCGGCCGTCCCCCCCGGCGGCACGCAGCCGGAGGAGGTCGATCGCGTCGTCCCCCGCTATCCGATGAGCGCGCGCGCGGCCGGCGTCGAAGGGCCGGTGGTCATTCGGGGAATCGTCCGTCGCGACGGAACGATCGACAACGTCGAGGTGATCAAGGACCTCCCCTACGGCCTCGGCGAAGCGGCACGGCAGGCCGTTTCGCAGTGGCGCTTCCGCCCGGCAACTATCGGCGGCGACCCGATCGACGTCTACTACACCGTCACTGTGAACTTCCGACTCCGATAAATGTCCCGTTTCTCGTTCCCCGATGCGCCCGGCGATCTGATCGGCGCCCACATTTCCACGAAGGGCGGACTGCACACGGTCTTCGAGCGCGCGGCGGCGATCGACGCGTCCGCGATCGCGCTCTTCGCGAAGAACTCGAATCAGTGGAAGGGGAAGACGATGACCGACGAGGACGTGCAGACGTTCACGTCGCTCCGCAACATCGAGCCGATCGTGAGCCACGCGTCGTATCTGATCAATCTCGCGACGACGAATCCGGAGTTCCACGCGAAATCGATCGCGGCGATGATCGACGAGCTCGATCGTGCCGAGCGCCTCCGCATCCGCGGCGTCGTCCTCCATCCGGGTGCGCATCTCGAAGCCGGCGTTGATCCCGGCCTCGATCAGATCGCCCGCTCGCTCGACCAGATTCACGCCGCGATTCCCGACCACCGCGTCGCCACGTTTCTCGAGACCGCGGCCGGACAGGGCTCCTGCGTCGGCTGCACGTTCGAGGAGCTTGGGCGCATCATCGACGCGGTGGACGCCAAAGAGCGCGTCGGGATTTGCATCGACACCGGCCACGTCTTCGCCGCCGGCTACGAGATCCGGACGCACGACGGCTACGATAAGATGGTCGATGAGGTCGATCGCTTCGTCGGGATCGAGAACGTCGGCGTCTTCCACCTCAACGACTCGAAGAAAGGCCTCGGCAGCCGCGTCGACCGCCACCAGCACATCGGCGAAGGGGAGATCGGACTCGAGGCGTTCCGGCTGCTGCTGAACGACGCCCGCTTCGCGAAGATCCCGAAACTGCTGGAAACGCCGAAGACGATCGAGACCGAATCGGATCGGCGGAACATCGCAACGCTGCGCGGGTTGCTCCGGTAGGTGCGTTTCGCTACAGTCGCGCCGCCATGAACCGCATCGACTACCGCGACGGCAAAATCGTCGTTCCTGACGACCCGATCATTCCCTACATCGAAGGCGACGGAACAGGCCCCGACATCTGGCGCGCCACTCAGTACGTCATCGATGGCGCAGTGAAAAAGCTCTACGGCGGCAAGCGCCAGATCCACTGGCGCGAGGTCTACGCCGGCGACAAGGCGAAGGAGAAGTTCGACAACTATCTCCCGGACGAGACGCTGGAGGACATCAAGACGTACCGCGTCTCGATCAAGGGACCGCTCTCGACGCCGGTCGGCGGCGGGATCCGGTCGCTGAACGTGACGCTCCGGCAGGTGCTCGACCTCTACGCGTGCGTGCGTCCCGTTCGCTACTTCGATGGCGTCCCCTCGCCGGTGAAGCACCCGGAAAAAGTCGACATGATCATCTTCCGCGAGAATACGGAAGACGTTTACGCCGG
>DASXIH010000409.1:0-2653 GCA_036498125.1 Thermoanaerobaculia bacterium | reverse complement strand
CGATCTCCCGCCGAACTCCGCCATCGTCGCCATCGGCGCCGCCGAACAGCGCCCCGTGGTCGTCAACGGCCAGATCGTCGTCCGCGACCGGATGAAGGTCACGATGTCGTGCGATCATCGCGTCATCGACGGCGCTCTCGGCGCCGAGTTTCTCAAAACGCTGCGGCAGTACGTCGAGCAGCCGCTGCGGTTGATGATCTGATCCAGGGAATGAACCACCGGCGAACCCTGCTACACTGAGCGCACTCCCGCCATGCCCACGTACGAGATCCTTGGCGTACTGATCGTCATTCTGGTGATCTGGGTGGTGCTGAAACTGCTGAAGGTAGCGGTACGCCTGATGCTCCTCTTCATCTTCATCGCGGCCGTGGTGTGGGTGGTGTATCACTTCATGAGGTGACCCTTTGAGCGACGACCGGAAGTACAAACATCGTGGATATCAGGACAGCGGCGGCTATAGCTCGCACTCGAGCGGTAGCAGCAGCCGTCCGCAAACGCCGCGGCCCGAAATGCGCCCGCAGCGCCTGGAAGGCGCGCCGCGCGGACGGACGGCCGGCGGCTTCGGCCCCGAAGCCTTCAAGTGCAATGCGTGCGGTGAGCTGCGGCAGGGCCTCGGCCAGGAGGTCGCGTTCGACGATCTCTGCGCGAAATGCGGCGCGGACCTGCACACCTGCGGCAACTGCCGCTTCTTCGACACGACGACCCTCTGGGAGTGCCGCGCCGAGATCAAGGCCCGCGTCTCCCCGAAGCAGAAGGCCAACGAATGCGCCCTCTTCGCGCCGAAAGTCGTGAGAGACCTCTCCGCCGACAAAGCCGGCCGCTACCAGAGCCCGGACGACGCGCGGAAAGCCTTCGACGCGCTGTTCAACAAGAAGTAGTTTTTGAAGTTTATCCCGAGCGCAGCGAGGGATCACCGGAGCAGCCGCGCTGCACTCGATTCTTGAGTCGCGCGTTCATCAACCATATCCTTCGGCGTTAGTGTCTGAACCAAATCTCTCGCGGCCGCTCCATAGATCCCTCGCTTCGCTCGGGATAAATTGCGGAACGTCGGCCCTTTCCGGCGTTCTCTTCGCGCTCGCGTTCCCCGATTACTCGATCGCGTGGCTGGCGTTCGTCGCCTTCGTGCCGCTTCTGTACGCGATCGTGAACGCGAAGAGCGCACGCCAGGCGTTTCTCTTCGGCTGGATCTCGCAGACGATCGCGTGGCTGATGATGGTGCCGTGGGTCGTGCGCGTGATGTCGCACTACGGCGGCCTGCCGTACCTCACCGGTGTCGCGATCTTCGTCGCGATGTCGCTCTACCTCGGCCTGTACGGCGCGCTGTTCGGGCTCGTGGTCTACGCGCTGAAGCTGCGCGAGCGATTCCTGCCGTGGCTTCTCGTCCCGCTCGCATGGGCGGCGATCGAGCTGGCGCGCACGTATTTGCTCACCGGCTTCCCATGGAACCTCCTCGGCGCGGCGATCGTCGACTACACGCCGCTGATCCAGATCGACCGCTTCGCCGGCCCGTACCTCCTCGGCTTCCTGGTGCTCCTGCCGGCCGTGACGATCACCTGGCTCCTCACGCAACGCCCGCATCCGATGCTTCGGATGATGGTCGGCAGCGCGGTGGCGATCGTGATGTTCGTCTGGTGGGCGACCGGCTACGTCCGGGAGAAGATCGCGACGATGGACACGCGCGACCAGATCTACACGGCCGCGCTGCTACAGCCGAACATCTCGCAGGAGATGCGGTGGAACGACGCGAACGTCATCGCGATCTTCCAGCGGATGATGTCGATGACCGACGTCGCATCGCGTTCCGGCGCCGACGTCATCATCTGGCCCGAGTCGACTGTGCCGCTCTCGTACGCGATGACCGGCTTCTACCGCGATGCGATCGAGTCGTTCTCCGCGCAGCACAAGGCCGACATCATCCTCGGCTCGGTCGCCGAAGACCCATCGCAGCCGGACAAGCTGTGGAATGCCGCATTCCTCGCCAGCGGCGGAAAGACGATCGGCCACTACGACAAGATTCGGCTCGTTCCGTTCGGCGAGTACGTCCCGCTGCGCAAGATGCTCTTCTTCGCGAAGAAGCTCGTGCACGCGGTGGGGGAGTTCGAGTTCGGGACGAACGACAACCCGCTCATCGGGAAACATGCGTACGGCCCGGCGATCTGCTACGAGGTCGTCTACCCGCAGATCACGCGGACGCAGGTGCTTCATGGCGCCGACGTGCTGGTGACCATCACGAACGACGCCTGGTACGACGGGACGTCGGCACCGCGGCAGCACCTCAACCAGGCGCGTCTCCGTGCCATCGAAGACGACCGCTGGCTCCTCCGCGCGGCAACGACCGGCATTTCCGCGTGGGTCGACCCGACCGGCCGCGTGATGCAGGAAATCCCGATGGGGCACGAAGGGATATTGCTGGCGAGGTTTGCGGCGAGGAAGACGGTGACGCCGTATGTTCGATACGGCGATTGGTTTGCGTATCTGAGTGTGGTGGTTGTTATGATCGGGCTGGTACTACGACGAAAGATTGAAGTTCGAAGTTCGAGGTTCGAATGAAGAAGTAAGAACGTCTCTCCCTCGTATTTCTTAATTCGAACCTCGAACTTCGAACTTCGAACTTCAATCCCCCGTTATGATCTCCGCCCCATGCTCCCCCTCA
>DASXIH010000408.1:0-8136 GCA_036498125.1 Thermoanaerobaculia bacterium | reverse complement strand
CGGGGCCGATTCGTTGAACGGCGAGCTCGCCGGCTCCGGCTCGTGGACGGGAGGAGGGGGAGGTGGCGGGGCGGCCTGCGGCTCGGCCATCGACTGCAGGTCTTCGAACGACATCTTCGTGAAGGCGCGCGTCTCGCCGCTGAACGCCTCGGTGGGCGCCGTCTCGAACGGCATCTCCTGCGCGGCGCTTTCGGCGATCTGGCTCGGTGCGGCGCCGAAGATGTCGCCGCCGTGCGGCTGGAAGCCGCCGAATGGCGACTCTTCGACGGCTGCGGGCGGCTCGTCGGCCCACGGCGACGCGACCGGCTCCGGTTCCGGCAGAGGCTCCGGTGCAGGCGGCGGAGGAGGCGCGGCGGCGGGGGCCGGCGTGTTGATCGTCGGCGCGCTGCTCTGCGCCTGCTGGATCAGCTCATCGACCTTGTGGATGAGGCTCTGCGACTCGAACGGCTTCGTCACCACCGCGTCGCAACCCGCCTTGTCGGCGCGGTCGGGATCGAACGGCTCGAACGTCCCGGTGAGGAGGACGACCGGGATCGAGCGGTACTCCGGATGCGACTTCACGAATTCGCAGACTTCGTATCCGTTCTTCTCCGGCATGATGATGTCGGAGAGGATGACGTCGGGGCGCATCTCGGCGAGCTTCTGGATCGCTTTCGCGCCGTTATTGACCGCGACGACTTCGTAATCGCCGTCGGAAAACGTCAGTTCGACGACCTTCTGGATGGTGATACTGTCATCCGCGAGAAGGATTCTCTTTGGCATTGATTTTTGCTCCGCTGTAGTGACCAACCTACCACGGCAAGTCGAAACCCTCAAGAGAGATACGTGACGGATCGCTTCCTCGTCTTCGGTCATCGCGGCAGTCCCCGGCGCTTCCCCGAAAACACCGTTGCCTCATTCGAAGAGGCGCTCTGCGCCGGCGCGGACGGATTCGAGACCGACCTCCGCCTGCTCTCCGACAACACGGCCGTCCTGTTCCACGACGACGAGTGGCGCGAAGCGGAGATCGAGACGCTGGCGGCCGACTGGATTCCGCAGGTCGGCTATGAGCTGGCGCGCGTCCGTGACCTCGCGAAATTCACGAACCGGGGCACGATGGTGCTCGAGGTGAAGCGCGCGAAGTGGGAGGACGTGCTCCTCTCCGAGATCGCCGAACTGCCGAACATCATCGTGGCGTCGTTCGATCACACGCTGATCGCGGAGCTGGCGCGCCGCAACGTCTCCTTTCCCCTCGGCATCACGGTCTTCGGGCGCATGACGGACACCGCCGGATACATGCAGCGCCTCGGCGCCACCTGGCTCTTCCCGCAGTTCCGCTACGTCGACCGCGAGCTCGTCGAATCGATGCACGCCGAAGGCATCAAGGTCGCTCCGTGGACGCCGAATCGCGAGCGCGACTGGCAGTGCCTGCGTGACGCCGGATGCGACGGGATCATTACCGACTATCCGGCCGAGGCAGTGGAGTGGCGGAAGGGGTCTGCGCTTGTCTGATAGACTCTTGGATCGATCTATTCAGCAATACGGGAGGGGCGGACAATGAAGACCTGGGAGTACAAGATCATCAACGTCCGATCGGAGAACTACTCGATGGATCCGCGGCGGGCGGAAGAGCTGAATCGCCTCGGCGACGACGGCTGGGAGCTCGTCTCGATCACGTCGATCAACTTCAAGACAGGCGCGACTGACCACATCGGAATGGTCTTCAAGAGAGAAAAACACGCCGCGACGTCGTGACCCGTCCTTTCCTCATCCTCATCGTCCTCGACGGCTTCGGCTGCCGCAAAGAAAAAGAGTGGAACGCGATCGCGATGGCGGACAAGCCTCGCTTCGACGCGCTGTTCCGTGAGTCCGCCTGGACCACGCTCGACGCTTCCGGTGCCGCCGTCGGTTTGCCCGCCGGGCAGATGGGGAACTCGGAAGTGGGACACCTCAACATCGGAGCGGGACGCGTCGTCGATCAGGACATCGTCCGCATCAGCAAGGCGATCGAGAAGGGTGAGCTCGATCAGAACGACGTCTTCGTGAACGCCGTGAAGGGACGCAACGTCCACTTCGCGGGACTCCTCTCGGACGGCGGTGTGCACTCGCTGCAGTCGCACCTTCACGGCATGATCGACGCCGCGCTGCGTCTGGGCGCGAAGCAGGTCTTCGTTCACGCCATCCTCGACGGCCGCGACACGCCGCCGAAATCGGCGGACAAATACCTTCGCCAGCTCCTCGACCACCTCGAAGGAAAACCGGACGCGCACCTCGCGACGATCATCGGCCGCTACTACACGATGGACCGCGACAAGCGGTGGGAACGCGTGCAGCGCGGCTACGACCTGATGACTCTCGGAGTTGGGACGCAGTCGCAGGATCCGCTCGGCACGCTCCAGCGCTTCTACGAACAGAACGTCACCGACGAATTCATGGAGCCGATCGCCGTCCTCACGAAAGAGGGAGTGCATCTCGGACGCGTCGAAGACGGCGACGCGCTCATCTGGATCAACTTCCGCGCTGACCGGATGCGGCAGATCGTCACGGCATTCAAGGACGACGATTTCGACGGCTTCAAACGCTCGGTCCATCCGAAGGCGCACCTCGCGACGATGAACCGCTACCGCGAGGACTGGACGCTCCCGGTCATCTTTCCGCCGGCCGCGGTGAAGAACCACCTCGGCGAGGTGCTGTCGGAAGCTGGGCTGAAGCAGTTGCGCATCGCCGAGACGGAGAAATACGCGCACGTCACCTTCTTTTTCAACGGCGGGTCGGATGAGAAGTCGCCCGGCGAGGAGCGGATCCTCGTGCCGTCGCCGAAGGTGGCGACGTACGACCTGAAGCCGGAGATGTCGGTGTTCGAGCTGACGGAGAAAGTGGTCGACGCCGTCGCCTCGAAAGAGTTCGACGTCATCATCATGAACATCGCGAATCCCGACATGGTCGGCCACACCGGCGTGATGGACGCGGCGGTCACGGCGGTGCACGACACCGACGTCGCCGTCGGCCGCATCCTCGACGCGGTGGAGAAGGTGCACGGCGTCGCGCTGATCACCGCCGATCACGGCAACTGCGAGTTGATGTTCGATCCGAAGACGAACCAGCCGCACACGGCACACACCACCAACCCTGTGCCGCTGATCCTGGTCGATCCCGAGAAGCGCTATGGCAAACTGCGCGACGGCGGCGCGCTCGAGAACGTCGCCCCGGCCGTTCTGCAGATCCTCGGTATCGAGAAGCCGAAGGAGATGACGGCGGAGTCGCTCCTCACAACGTGATCGAACAACTGATCCTCATCCGGCACGGACAAACGGTTCACAACGTCGACGGCATCGCGCAGGGGTGGAACGACAGCGCCCTCTCTCCGCGCGGCGAGCAGCAGGTGGCGGCGTTGGCGCAGCGCGTCGCGAAGATGGAAGTCGACGCGATCTACTCATCGACACTGAACCGCGCCCTCTCGACCGCACGCGCGATCGCGAACCTGACGCACCACGAGATCACGACGCTCGACGACCTGCGCGAGATGAGCTACGGCGCATGGGAAGGGCAGTCGTTCCTCGACGTCCGGAAGAACGACGAGGAGACGTATCGCCGCTGGATCGACGACGGCGACGTGCCGAGCCCGAACGGCGAGTCGCACAACGACGTGCGGCGGCGCATCGAGGCTGCCGTCGCGGCGATGCGCGGCCGGTCTGTCGTCGCCGTGTCGCACGGAACGGCGATCCGGATAGCTGCCACGGCGCTGCTGCAGCTTCCGATCGGTGCCGCGCGGCACTTCGCGCAGGACAACGCCTCGGTCAACATCTTCGTCCGGCGCGGCGACCGCTTCGTCCTGAAGCTCTGGAACGACACGAGCCACTGCGCATGATCCTGTTTGACGAACTGCGCACCGAGCTCGCCGAGGCGCTTCGGGCGCGGATGCTGGCGGTGTTCGGCCGAGTCGCCGATCGTGTCGACGTCGTAGAGGCGGACGATTCGTTTCGTGTCGCTCCGCTGGGAGTCGATTCTGAACGGCTGATCGCCGGGATGCATCTGCCGCCGCTCGTCCGCTCGGCGAGCGTGGAGAAGGACGGCACGATCGTGTTCCATCTCGATCGTGCGGCGATCGTCGTGACGCTGATCGGGGGCGACGGATTCGACCGGCTGCTGTTACAGCGGATTCCGGACGACCTCTGGCGCGCGGCGCGCGCCTACGCGGGCGGGGACATCACGCACGGCGAGCTGTTACAATTGGTCGCGGCGTCGTCCAAGCGCCGGTGACCATCATGGGAAAATTCGATCTTCGCGATTTCGCGTTGCGCGCGCTCATCCTCGTCGCGGGCGGAGTCGCCGCTGCGCTCCTCGCTCTCAAGGGACAAGGGCAGTCGCTTCCGGCGCTCGCTGTTGGGGGAATGCTCGGCGCGTTCCTGATGCGTACCGGTACGAGCGAGAGCTGAGGTTGATGGGCGGGCGCCCGTTACGACGCCCGCCGGTCCTGCTCGCCGCCTCCGCCGTCAGGACGGCGTACGTTCTCTGCCTGCAGTCCTTTCGGTCCCTGCTTGACCTCGAACTCCACCCGTTCGCCTTCGTTCAGCGTCCGGTAGCCTTGAGCTTGAATTGCAGTGTGATGGACGAAGACGTCTTCGCCTGTGTCGCGTTTGATGAATCCGTAGCCTTTGTCGTTATTGAACCACTTGACCGTACCAATTTCGGGCATTCCCCACCTCCGGCCGAGCACATCCGGCCGCAATGATGATTACGTTCGCCCGTACTAACCGGGCTGCGGTGACGAAATTGTGCAATGCGCTTGCCTGACGCACTCACCAGATCAGGGCACGGTTGACGCCGATACGCTGGAATCCGAGGGACTCGTAAAGCGCGATTGCGCCCGAGTTGAAGTCGTTGACGAAGAGCGTCACCGCCTTCCCCTTCCGGAACAGGTGACCGGCGACTTCGCGCAGCGTCTCCTTCGCAAGTCCGCGGCGGCGAAACCGCGGGTCGGTCCAGACGCCCATGAGCTGCACGACATCGGTCGTCACCGCGGAGAACTCGCACTTCGACGCGATCACACCGTCCGTCACGCGGATGATCGACCGCTTCCGCTCGATCAGCTCGCGGACGCGCTCGCGATAACCGGCCGCATCGCGCTCCAGCGGATCGATCCCGACTTCTTCCTTGTGCATCGCGGCACACGCGGGGACCAGGGCGTCGAGGTCGCGCAGCGTTGCGTAGCGCGCGGTGGTCAGCTCGGGGAAATCGAAACGGCGACGGATCGCGTAGATCGGCTGGCTGAGCCGCACGACCGTTGGCGGGTCGATGCGCGAGTGGAGTTGCTTCCACAACATGTCGACGAGCGTCGCCGGCGAGATGATTGCGCGTACCGGCAGCATGCGCGTGAGGATGCGGTCGGCCACCAGCGCGACCGCCGTCTCGGTGACGTTGGTGGGCGCGCCGGGGTCGGACGCCAGCACGATGTTCGTCGCGAGCGATGCCAGCAGCGTGATCTCGCGGTTGTGCCAGACGGCATAGACCTGCGTCGCCGCCACACTCCGCTCCTCGAGCAGCCGCGAGATCAGATAGACGTTGATCAGCGCGTCGCGTCGCAGAAATGCGAGCGCCGACGCGACGTCGTCGTCGCTGAGCGACTTGATGGACCAGCGGCCTTCAGCAGGTAACGTTGCCATTCGAGTGATGGTTACCGGTGACTTGTGACTGGACCCGGTCCTCCCAGTGACCAGTGACGAATGACCAGTAACCAGTACCTACAGCTCTCCGTGAGCCAAATATGCTAGCCCGTCAATCGTCTTGTGCCAAAACGAACGATGGGCCCACTCGTCGAAGTGGCGCTCATGGGAGTAGCGAAGGTCGTCGTTGAAGGCGCCGCGGAGCTGCGCAGCGATCTGCGGGTCGAGCGTCGCGATGGTGATCTCGTCGTTGAGGTTGAAGGATCGACTGTCGAAGTTCGTCGAGCCGAGGCACGACCAGACGCCGTCGACGATGATGACCTTCTGGTGTAGCAGCGTCTTGCCGTACTCGTAGACGTGCGCTCCCGCCTTCAGCAACGTGCCGAACTGGTGATGCGACGCGTGCTGCACGATCGGCGAGTCGGTCGTCGTGGTGGCGGGCACCATGATGCGGACGACGACGCCGCGGCGCACCGCGTCACGGATCGCCGCGATCGAGTTCTCGTCCGGAAGGAGATACGGGTTCTGGATGATGATCTCGTGGCGCGCAGCCTCAATTGCGAGGTAGTAGAGCACCTGCACCGAGGAGATCGAGCCGGTGGGTGAGGTGTACGCGAGGTGCGCCTGCGTCGTGCCGGCGGGCGCGGTGTGCGGGAAGTACTTCTCGCCCGCGAGGATCTCGCCCGTCTGCTCGATCCAGTTCTCGGAGAACGCTCCCTGGATCCTGTTGACCTCGGGGCCGAGGACGCGCAGTCCGGTGTCGCGCCAGTGGTTCTTGTCCTGCGCGTGCCCGCTCCACTCCTCGGCGATCCCGTAGCCGCCGATGTAGGCGATGCGTCCGTCGATCACTGTGATCTTGCGATGATCGCGATTGTTGAGGCGGCCGAGGTTCGCGAGGCCGAGCGGGTGGAACGAGGCGAGCTTCACGCCCGCGCGGCCCATCAGCTCCTCGTTCTGCTTCGTCATCTTGTGGCCGCCCGAGGCGTCGACGAGGACGCGCACCTCGACGCCGCGGCGCGCCGCGTCTGCGAGCGCGCGCGCGAGCTGGTCGCAGACGGCTCCCTTCCACCAGATGTACGACTCGAGGTGGACGCTCTCCTTCGCCTGGTTGATGTCGGCGATGAGGCGTGGGAAGAAGCCGTCGCCGTTCTCCAGGACGTCGGCGTGGTTGCCGCCCTCGAGACTCGCCTGCGTGAGGCCGACGATCGATGGGAGGAGCGCGTTCAGGTCGCCCGGCTCTTTGACGCTGAGGTGCGTCTTCGGCTCGCGCCATAGCGACCAGAGAATCGCCGTCATCGCGACGATCACGAGGATCATCGCGACGAAGAGCACGATCGGGACCCGCATTCGGTGCGTTTTCATTTCGAACGCTCCCACATCAGCTCCGTGACGACCGGCCAGTGATCCGAGGGGCCGATATTCACGGCGCGCGCGGCGCGGACCTCCCAGCCGTAGTCGGCGAAGATGTAGTCGATCCGGCGGTTCATCGTCGGATGCGTCGGGCCGATGTCCTCGCCGCAGAGCTGCGCGACGTTCATCGCCCGGAACTTGTGGACCTCGGTTGCGTCCTGCCCCGCGTTGAAGTCACCGGCGAGAAGGTAGGGGTACCGGCTGGTGCGAACGTGCTTGGCGACGCAGTCGAGCTGCTACCCGCGAATCCGCGAGTTGAGGCTGCCCCACGTGGAAAGGTGCGTGACGTAGAAGTTGATCGTGGCGCCGTCGATCTCGATGACCGATTCGGTCAGGGAGCGCGGCTCGCCGACCGTCGGCAGCGGATGGACCACTTCCGACAGCAGTTTCCCGCGCGTCAGGATGGCGTTGCCGAACCTTCCCCCAACCTCGGTGTAGCTCGGGCCGAAGTAGCCGTTCATGTGCGTGTACGCCTCGAGCTCCGCGAGCTGGTCGTGATATCGCGATTGCCAGGTCTTCCGGTGTACCTCTTCGAGCGCGACGATGTCCGGCTGGAGCTTGTTGATGACCGCCGCGATCCGTTTGATGTGATCGCCGTCGATCAACTGGTTGTGGCCGGCGATGTTGTACGTCATCACGACGAGCGGCCGTTGTTGCGGCGGAAAATTGATCCGCACCGGATACGTGACCGGCTGCCCGTTCTCCGTGCGCGTCGCGACCCGCAGGTTCGGATCGACCGGCTTCGCATCGCACTCCCCGCTCTGGACGGTGTAGACCGCGAAGACGCGGTAGACGAAGACGAGCAGCAGAATCGAAAGGATCCCTAAGATCGGCCGTCGAGTCGATTTCTCCATCGGCGGGCGGACACAGCAAGAACGGTGCTTAGGTTGTGTAGGGTGCGGCTCTTAGCCGCACCAAGGGCCGGCTAAGAGCCGGCCCCTACATGAAGCACTAGGCACTCGGGATGTCTCCAGAGGGCGCTCGCGGGGAACGACTCGTCGATCTCTCCCGTGTGAAGCCGCGCGATCGCGTCGCGTTTCGACTCGCCGCTCGCCAGCAGGACGATCCGTTTCGAACCGAGGAT
>DASXIH010000407.1:0-8701 GCA_036498125.1 Thermoanaerobaculia bacterium | reverse complement strand
TTCTGCTCGGCGTCCTCTTCGGCGCGCTCGCGGTCGCCGTCGACCGCGACAACGCGCCGCGCCTCGTCCCGCGCGAGTTCTTCACGAAGAGCCCGAGCCAGCGCGTCGAACAGATCGAGAACGGCGACGAGCGGATCGACTCGATGGAGAAGGCCTTCTACTTCGGCGCGTCGCTCTACACGCACAACATCAGGGTGGCGTGCCTGGCGTTCGGCGTCGGTGCGCTGACGATCGTCGGAGGGCTCGCCCTCCTCTTCTACAACGGCGTGATCCTCGGCGTGATCGGGATGATGTACCTGTTCGACGGCGTCACGGTCTTCTTCCTTGCGTGGGTCGGGCCGCATGGCGCGCTCGAGCTGCCGTCGATCGTCTTTGCCGGCGCGGCGGGCCTGCTGACCGGACGCGCGTTGCTGATGCCGGGCAACCTCACGCGCGCCGCCTCGCTGCGCCGCGTGATGCCGGACGTCATGCGCATCATGACCGGCGCATCGCTGACGCTGATCTGCGCCGGCCTGATCGAGGGGTCGTTCTCCCAGTTCTCTTCGCACACGATTCCCTACGCGCTGAAGATCGCCGTAGCGGTGCTCCTCTTCGCCGCTCTCGTCACGTATCTCTTCCTCCGGCGCATGGGCGAGCCGGCGCATGACTGAACTGACCATCACCACGCCGGAACACGTGCCGATCCGGCTCGATCCGGCAGGCGCGGGCAGCCGCTTCCTCGCCGTCTCGATCGATGCGGTGATCACGACGGCGGGCGCCGGCGGCGCGTCGTACCTCACGAATCTCTTTTTCCCGCGTGGCATCGCCGGCGCAGTCTTCGTCACCGCCTCGCTGTTTCTCACGTGGGGGTGGCACATCTGGTTCGAGGTACGGCACAACGGCCGGACGCCGGGGAAGCGCGCGCTGTCGTTGCGCGTGATGGACGAGCGCGGCCTGCCGGTGTCGCTCTACCAGTCGATCGTCCGGAATCTCATGCGGGTCGTCGACTTCCTGCCGCTGTTCTACGGTGTCGCGGCCGTCGCTTCACTGATGTCGCCGCTCCGCAAGCGGCTCGGCGACGTGGTGGCGGGGACGGTCGTGATTCGCGACGCACAACCGCTCGCCATGCGCGGACAGATCGCGGCGGAGCGGCGCCACAACACGCTCCGAACGCCCCGCGTCCAGCGGCTCGTGAAGCACCGGATCTCACTCGAAGAACGGGAATTCCTGCTCACACTGTGCGTTCGCGCCGAAAAGCTTTCGCCCGCGGCCCGCTACGACCTGATGGAGAGCGTCGCCGCGCATTATCGGGAAACACTCGGAGTCGAAGAGGGTCCGATCAGCGGGGAGAATTTCGTCCGCGATCTCACTGCCTTGCTGTACACGAAGTGAGTTACGATCCACGAACACACCAAATTCGAGGGAACTCATGATCTGCCGCAATCACGTCGACGTGTCGGAAGGTGTACGCCGTTGTAACCGCTGTGGGTCCTCGTTCTGCAGCGATTGCCTCGTCGACATCGGCGGAAAGCCATACTGCGCGACCTGTAAGACTGAGGAATTGCTCGACGTGCGCTCGGGCATCGAGCGGGGAACGCTCGATCTGGCGGGCATCGGCCGGCGGTTCGGCGCTGCGTTCCTCGACGGCATCCTGATGTGGATCCCGATCGGCATCATGATCGCGAGCCTCGGCCTTGCTCGCGCGACGTCCATACGCTTCGCCGGCGGGTGGAACTTCTGGTTCCTCATCCCGAGCGCCATCGGCATCACGTACCAGGCAACGATGCTCGCCGCGCGCGGTCAGACACTCGGCAAGATGGCGCTGAAGGTGAAGGTCGTCGCCGCGGACGGTACGGAACTGACGGGCGGCCAGGCGTGGGGACGCGAGCTCGCGCGGGCGGTGCTCGGCTTCCTCTACGTCGTCGACTACATCCCCGCTTTCTTCACGAAGGAAAAGACGACCCTGCACGATCTCGTGGCGAAGACGCGCGTGGTGAACTGGGCCTGACGTGCTCTCCCCGGCGACCTCCAGGCAGCGCGACATCGCCGTCCAGTACGAGGGTCCTCAATGCCCCCGCTGCGGCGCGAGACTGACCACCGACTGGATCCGCACCGGAACGATCATCTGTCCCGACTGCGACCGTCCGTTCGAAGCGACGGCGTTCAACCCCGCGCCGCCGAAGCTGCACGTCGCTGAGGCGGTCGGCACGACCGTCGGCGAGACGAATGCCTGCGCCAACCACGCGCGCAACGCCGCGACGACGAACTGCGCGCGGTGCGGCCTGTTCATCTGCGCTCTCTGCGACATGAACATCGGAACGGGCTCGTATTGCCCCGCATGTTTCGAGCGCATTCGTTCGGACGGTTCGTTGCCGACCGTGGCGAAGAAGACGCGGGACTACAGCGCGATGGCGCGGGTCTCCGCCATCGTCGGGTTGCTCTTCGTAGTCGCCTTCGTGGGCCCTCTCTTCGGGATTTTGTCGCTCTACTATCAGTCGAAGGCTCGCAAGCAGCGGCGCGAGATCGGAGAAGACCCGTGGAGCGCCGGCATGGTGTTCGTCATGCTCCTGGCGATTCTCGAGATCGTGGGCGGCGGCGCGATGATCGCGTTTCTTCTCTACGGACTTTTTTTCAGCAAATGACCGCCGCTCCGAAACGCACGCTGCTCGGTACCGAATCCGGGATCGCCACCCGCCAGCGGGTGTACGAGACGGAAGAAGGCGTCATCGTCGAGTCGACGGACCAGTACGAGCTCTCGCGCAAGAGCGTGCTGTTCGAAGACATTGTGCTCGTCACGTATCACCGCGAGATCGGGCTGACGTACATGATCGTGCTCACCGCGATCGAATTCACCTTCCTCGCGATTGCGGGGATTTCCTACGCGAACGGCGCGCCGCTGGGGGCGGCCGCAGCGATCGCGTCAATCGCATTGCCGATTCTGATCGCGATCATCATTCGGGCCGTGATGAAGGTCGACGTCGTGTCGATCTTCGGCCGGAGATCGCACGCGAAGATTCACTACTCGTTCCGGAAGCGCCGCGCGCGCGAGGTGTACGGGCGCATCTGTCACCAGGCGCGCCAGGCGCAGCGGGTGCCCGAAGAGATCAGCCAGCCACAATCTGCCGAATGACGGCGCCGGCTCGTTGCGGCGCTTCGGCCGGATCACCGTCATGGATGGCGCGGACGATGGCGCTCCCGACGACGATGGCGTCGCACTTGTCGCGCAGAAGTTCGTAGTGCTCGTGTCGTGAGATGCCGAAGCCGACGGCGATCGGTTTCCTGAGCTTTCCGCGGATCTCCACGAGGCGTTCGAGCAGCATCGGATCGAGCTCGCTGCGCGCCCCGGTGACGCCGGTGGTCGAGACGTAGTAGACAAACGCGTCGCTCGCGCGGTCGACCGCCGCGATGCGCTTGTCGCTCGACGTCGGAGCGAGGAGGAACGTCGAGGCGAGGCCGTGTTCGCGGAATGTGCCGTCGGCCTCTTCGGGCGGCAAGTCCGTGAGGAGCACGCCGTCGATGCCCGCCTCGGCCGCGTCGGTCGCAAAGCGCTCCATTCCGTACCGCATGACCGGGTTGAGATACGAGAAGGCGATCAGCGGGACCTGGCTCCTCTCGCGAATCGTTCGCGCGATCGTGAAGAGATCGCGGATCGTCGCGCCGCGCTCCAGCGCCCGCTGCGACGCGGCCTGGATGACCGGCCCATCCGCGATCGGATCGGAGAACGGGATGCCGAGCTCGATCGCATCGGCGCCCGCGCGCACGAGTTCCTCGACGATGTGCGGCGTCGTCGCGACGTCGGGATCACCGCAGGTGACGTACCCGATGACGCCGCAGCGATGGTCGGAGCGGAGCTCTTTGAACAGTTTCTTAACGCGATTCAAGCGCGGCCACCTGCGGGACGTCTTTGTCCCCCCGTCCCGAGAGATTTACGATCACGATTGCATTGCGGCCGATCGAGGAGCCGTTGCGCATCAGCCACCCGAGGGCGTGCGATGACTCGAGCGCCGGAATGATCCCCTCCGTCTCGCTCAACCGATGGAACGCCTCCAGCGCGAGGTCGTCGCGGCAGTCGTGGTACTCGATGCGGCCGGTCGACTGCAGATGCGCATGCTCGGGACCGATCGACGGGTAGTCGAGGCCCGCGGAGATGGAGTGCGTCGTCGCGATCTGCCCGAATTCGTCCTGCAGGATCATCGACCGCGTGCCGTGCAGCACGCCGAGGGCGCCGCCGGAGAAGCGTGCTGCATGCTCGCCGAGCTCCGGTCCACGCCCTCCCGCCTCGACGCCGACCAGGCGGATCGAGGCATGTTTGAGCATCTCGTAGAAGAGGCCGATGGCGTTCGATCCGCCGCCGACGCACGCGACCGCGACGTCCGGCAGTGCGTTGGTCTTCTTCCGCAGCTGCGCCAGCGCCTCCCGTCCGATGACGGACTGAAAGTCGCGGACGACCATCGGATACGGGTGCGGGCCGAGGACGGAGCCGATGATGTAGTGCGTCGTGCGGACGTTCGTCACCCAGTCGCGGATCGCCTCGTTGATCGCGTCCTTCAACGTCTTCGAGCCGCTGGCGACCGGGCGCACTTCCGCGCCGAGGAGCCGCATCCGGAAGACGTTCAGCTCCTGGCGCGCCATGTCGACTTCGCCCATGTAGACGACGCATTCGAGGCCGAGGAGGGCGCAAGCGGTGGCGGTTGCGACGCCGTGCTGTCCGGCGCCCGTCTCCGCGATGATCCGCTTCTTTCCCATCCGCCGCGCGATCAGCGCCTGCCCTACGGCGTTGTTGATCTTGTGCGCGCCGGTATGGTTCAGGTCCTCGCGTTTGAGAAACAGCCGGAAGCCGCCGCAGATCTCCGCGAACTTCTTCGCCTCGGTGAGCGCCGTCGGACGGCCGACGAAGTCGCGGAGGATGTCGTCCAGCTCCGCGCGGAACGCGCGATCGCGCTTGACGCTCTTGTACGCCGACTCGAACTCGTCGAGCGCCGCCATGAGCGTCTCCGGAACGTACTTGCCGCCGAACTCGCCGTAGTACCCGCGGCGATCGGGTAACGAATGCGCGCTCATCGCTTCACCCGTTCGAAGAGCTGCGCGATTTTCGTGTGGTCCTTCACGCCGGGCGCCGACTCGACGCCGCTCGCGAGGTCGACGCCGTCGGGACGGACGGTGCTGATCGCCAGAGCCACGTTTTCCGGCGTGATCCCGCCGGAGAGGAAGAACGGTTTCGTCCGCTCGTAACGCGTCAGCAGCGACCAGTCGAAGCGTCTTCCCATCCCGCCGGCGAGCCGGTCGTTGTAGGTATCGAAGAGGAGCCACGACGCGTTCGCGTGCGCCGTGGTGTCCGGAAGCTCGGCGCTGACGTGGAGCGTCTTGATCACCGGGACGCCGAGAGCCCTGCCGAGGGCACGGACGTCGTCGTCATGCTCGGTGCCGTGGAGCTGGATCAGGTCGAGCGTCGCGCGGGAGGCAACGTCGCGCATCCGCTCCTGCGCCGCATTGCGGAAGACGCCGACGAGCTTCGGCGGATTCGATCGCGCGCGGACCGCACTTGCGATCTCCCCCACACGATCGGCGTCCATGAAGCGCGGCGAGTCTTCGACGAAGATGAAACCGAGGAAGTCGGCGCCGCACTCGGCGGCAAAGAGCGCGTCTTCCTGGCGGGTCAGACCACAGATTTTCACTTTCATGATTCGTTCACGAGCGCCGCGACGGCGGCGGCGCGGTCATTCTGTCGCAGGAGAGACTCGCCGACGAGAAACGCGTTGAAGTGCGCGCTTCGAAGGCGGTCGACGTCGTGGCGCGTCTTGATCCCACTCTCGGCGACGCGGATTGCGTCGGGCGGCATCAGCGCCGAGAGGCGTTCCGACGTCGCGAGGTCGACGCTGAAATCGCGCAGGTTCCGGTTGTTGACGCCGATGATGCGCGCGCCTCCGTCGACCGCGCGCGACAGCTCCTCTTCGTCGTGGACTTCGACGAGCGCGTCGCAGCCATACGCGTCGAGCAGGCCGATGAACTCGGCGAGCCGACGCGCATCGAGGAGCGATGCGAGCAGCAGCATGGCGTCGGCGCCCGCGGCCACGCCGTTCGTGATCTGCGACGGCGCGACGACGAAGTCCTTCATCACCACCGGGAGACCCGCCGTTTTCGCCCGGCGGACCCATTCGCGCGAGCCGCGGAAGAACTCCGGCTCGGTCACGATCGAGACCGCGGCGGCGCCGCCGCGCGCGTAGTCGGCGGCGATCGACTCGACGGGCGGATCATCGACGATGGCCCCGGCGGAGGGAGAAGCGGATTTGATCTCGGCGATGACGTTGACGCCGTCGCGCGCCAGCGCCTTGATGAACGAGAACGGCTTCCGGTCCGCCGCGGCGCGCTCGGCAGCCGCACGGTCGGCCGGCTCGTTCGGAATCCGGGCGCGGGTGCGCTCGACGATCTTCTGGAGGACGTCGCTCACGCGCGCACCATCAGTTTATCCCGAGCGGAGCGAGGGATCTTCGGCGGCGCCGCGCCAAATGGCCCAACCCGCGCGGTTGCTCCAGAGATGCCTCGCTTCGCTCGGCATAAACTCATAGAGCCAGCTCCTTCGTCGCGGCCGCGAGCTCTTCGAGCTTCCGCATCGCAGCGCCGCTCGCGATCGTGTTGCTCGCGAGCGCAACGCCGTCGCGCAGCGTCGGGACGGCGCCGCTGACGTAGAGCGCGGCGCCTGCATTCACGGCGACGATGTCGCGCCGGGCGCCGTTCGACTGGCCCGAGAGGATCGCCAGCGCGATGCGAGCGTTCTCGGCGGAGTCGCCGCCGGCGATCTCCTCGATCGCCGCACGCTCGATCCCGAGCGCCTCCGGGACGATGGTGTAGTCACGGATCTCGCCGCCGATCACTTCGCAGACGTGCGTCGGCGCCGAGATCGAGATCTCGTCGAGCCCGTCCTCGCTGTGCACGACCATGGCGTGCTCCGCGCCGAGCGCGAGCAGCACGCGGGCGATCACGTCGACGAGGTGCGCCGCGTAGACGCCGAGGACCTGGCGTCGTGCGAAGGCGGGATTGGTGAGCGGGCCGAGGACATTGAAGATCGTGCGGACACCGAGCTCGCGGCGGATCGGCGCCACGGCGCCCATCGCCGGATGCAGCTTCGGCGCGAAGAGAAAGGCGATGCCGATCTGGTTGAGGACGCGCGACATCCGCGGTGCGTCGAGGTCGATCTGCACGCCGAGCGCGGTGAGGAGGTCGGCGCTTCCGCACGACGAGGAGACCGCACGGTTCCCGTGCTTCGCGACGTTCGCTCCCGCGGCCGCCGCGACGAGCGCGGCCACCGTCGAGATGTTGAACGTTCCGCGCCCGTCGCCGCCCGTGCCGCAGGTGTCGATGAGCCGCTCGCGGTCGACGCTCAGCGGCGTCACCCGCTCGCGCATCGCGAGGGCCGCGCCGGTGATCTCCTCCGGCGTCTCCCCTTTCATCCGCAGCGCAACCAGCAGCGCCGACTTCTGCACGTCGGACGCGTTGCCGTCCATCACTTCGCCGAAGACGGCGTGCATCTCGGCGCGATCGAGATCGTGGCCGTCGATTACGCGTTTGATTGCCTTGTCGATCATCGCGCCACCTCGAGGAAGTTTCGGATCAGCTGATCGCCGCCCGTCGTGCCGTACGACTCGGGATGGAACTGGATGCCGAAGAGCGGGCGGTCGCGGTGCGAGACCGCCATCACGACGCCGTCCGGCGTCTCGGCGTCGACGACGAAGTCCGGCGGCAACGATTCCGGCTCGATGACGAGCGAGTGGTACCGCGCGCTGCTCATCGGCGAGTCGCAGTCGGCGAAAAGCCGCTCGCCCCGATGCACGACCTCGGTCACCTTGCCGTGTACAGGCACTCCGCCGCGGACGATCCGCGCGCCGAAGGCCTCGCCGATCGCCTGATGCCCGAGGCATACGCCGAGGAGGGGGATGTGATCGTTGGCGCGTATCAGCTCGATGCAGCGTCCCGCGCGGGCTGGCGTCCCTGGTCCCGGCGAGATGACGATCGCGCGCGGAGCACTGTCGATCAGCGCCGCCGGATCGAATGCGTCATTGCGGACGACCGTCAGCGAGACGCCGGCGAGGCGTTCGATCTGCTGGACCAGGTTGTAGGTGAATGAGTCGTAGTTGTCGATTACGACGATTTGCCGGCTAGCGGCAGAGCCAAAGACGCGAGTCGACCGTGTTCATCGACTCGTTCTCCTGAGGAAGGGAGTGATTGCTCATGGTTCGCGGAGGGTAACACGTCATTCGGCGCTGCGCAAAGGAACAACCTCGCCCGGTTCGGACGCCTGCATGGTGAGGCGCAACTTGGTCGACTCGAGCGGGATGACTTCGAGCTGCTTCAGGTCGCCGAGGTCCTTGCCGCTGCCGGCCATGCGCTGCATCTCTTCGCCCTTCGGCCAGAGCATGCGGTCGATCGAGCCGATCGCGCCGTTGTACTTCTCGACCGTGCTCGCGAGCGCGCGGCCGACGTTCTGGATGTGCTCCATCACCTTCACGAAGCGATTGAACAGCTCGACGCCCGCGTCGTGCATCTTCTTCGCGTTCTCTTCCGTCCGCTCCGCCTTCCAGCCGGCGTTGATGGCACGGAGCAGCGGCAGGAGAACGGTGGGGGACGCGAGGTAGATCTTCTTGTCGGCAGCGTACTCGAAGAGCGTCGGGTCGGTGACGAGTCCCGCCGAGAGGAAGTGCTCGCCGGGAACGAAGAGGACGACGAA
>DASXIH010000406.1:0-5423 GCA_036498125.1 Thermoanaerobaculia bacterium | reverse complement strand
CTACGGGAGAGGGTGGCGCGAAGCGCCGGGTGAGGGGCGTGCGTTCACGATGACCGTGCCCACCGCGACCCCCGCAACCATGTCTTGAACGCCGCAGCCGGCAGCGGCTTGCTCATGAAGTAGCCCTGGGCCATGTCGCAGCCGAGGCGCTTGAGGATCGCCCACGATTCGGCGGTCTCGACTCCCTCGGCGATCACGACTAGGCCCATGTTGTGTCCGAGCTCGATCGTCGACCGCACGATCACGAGATCGTCCGTGGCCGTTTCGGACAGATTGAGCACGAACGACTTGTCGATCTTCAGCTCGTCGACCGGCAGCCGTTTCAGATGCGCCAGCGACGAATAGCCGGTCCCGAAGTCGTCGATCGCGAGGCAGACGCCGCGGCGTTTGAGGTCCGCGAGCACCTTCTGCGCGAACGCGGCGTCCTTCATGACCGCACTCTCCGTGATCTCCAGAACGATGCTCGCCGGCGGCAGTTTCGCCTCCGTCAACAGTCCGGTGATGAACACCGGCAACTCCGAGTCGAACAGATCGAGCGCCGAGAGGTTCACGGCGATGGCGAGATCGAGCCCGTCGCGCCGCCACTCCGCACATTGCGCGATCGCCTTCCGGATCACCCACTTCGTGATGAGGCCGATCTTGCCCGACTGTTCGGCGAGCGGGATGAACTCGTCCGGCCGCATGACGCCGTGCCGCGGGTGGTTCCACCGCACGAGCGCCTCGGCGTGCACGACGCGCTCGCTCCGGACGTCCGCCTTCCCCTGGAAGTAGAGCTCCAGCTCGTCGCGCACGATCGCCTGGCGGAGGTCCATGATCAGCGACAGCCGCCGCAGCGTGTGCTCGTCGCGTCCCGGCTCATAGACCGCGACGCCGCTGTGCTCGCGCTTCGCGTCGTACATCGCGATGTCGGCGTGGCGCATGAGCGTGCCGGCATCGTCGGCGTGCGCAGGATAGAGCGCGATGCCGAGGCTCGCGTTCACGTCGATCGAGACGTCGCCGAGGATGATCGGTGCGTCGAACGCTCCGACGATCCGCGCCGCTACATCCTCGGCGTGTTTGAACGTCGGCGCCATGAACATGACGGCGAACTCGTCGCCGCCGAGGCGCGCGACCGTGTCGCTCTGCCGCAGCGTGTGCTCCAGACGGCGGCCGATGTCGATGAGCAGCTGGTCCCCGACCTGATGCCCGAGCGTGTCGTTGATCTCCTTGAAGCGGTCGACGTCCATCATGATCATGCCGACCGAGGGGCCGGTACTCCGCTTCGCTCCGGCGATCGCGTACGAGAGGCGGTCGAGGAAGAGCGTGCGGTTCGGGAGGCCGGTGAGCGCGTCGTGCGTCGCCTGATAGCGGATCTCGTCCTCGCGCGTCGCGATGGCGGACTGCATCTGATTGAACGCCGTGGCGAGATGCCCGATCTCGTCCTCCTGCTCCACGACGATCGGCGTCACGTAGTCGCCCCGCCCGACGCGTCCGGCACCGTCGGCGAGGACGCGGAGCGGCTGGCTGACGGTGCGCGCGAAGATGACTGCGGCAAAGACCGCGACGATCAAGACGATCGTCGACAGCGCGAAGATCTGGAGCTCGAGGTTGCGGAACGGCTTGCGAGCCTCTTCGAGATTGCGCGCCAGGAGCGCATTCACGCGGGAGCCGTCGCCCGTCGGCAGCGGCACCAGGAGCGTCGCGTACTTCGAATCATCCGGAGAAAGTTGCGAGCCGCCGCTGCTCCAGATCGAGATGTCGAGATGCGTGAGACGCCGCACTTCGGTCAGCACCCGCTCGTCGATCTCGAAGCCGGCGCAGACCCACGCGATCGGCCGCGGCGCGAGCACGGGGACGATGACGAACTGGTACGGCCGGTTCGCGAACGACACCGTCGCCGATGCTTCGCCGCGATTCTGCGCGTCCTGCAGCATCTGGCCGAACGGGAACGGTTTCCCGGAGAGCCGGCCGCCCAGCGTGTCGGCGGTGACGACGCCGTTGAGGTTCACGAGCACGACGGCGTCCGCCGCGATGCGCGAGCCGTGGTTCGCGAGGACGGACGTGATCGTCGGCACGTCGGCCGATGCCACCGCCTCACGGAACGCGAAGTCGAGCGCCAGGACGCGCAGCGAGTCGGAGAGCTGCCGCGCACGCGCGTCGAGGATGCGATTGAGCACGCGCGCGCCGACGCTCAGCTCACTGTCGACGGACTTGCGGAGCGTCTGCTGGCCGGCGAAGTAGACCGAGATCAGCGTGCCCGCGTCGAGCAGCACCAGGATGGCGATGAGGAGATAAAGGAGGCGCGCCTGGAAGCTACGAACGGCCATGGCCGACAAACGAGACGGTCATCCGCTCGTCGCTTTTCAACGTGACGTTCTGCGGCTGCGGTTCCGTGCGCATGTCGGGATACCAGACGTGAAGAGTGTAGCGCCCCGCCTCGAGGCCGCCGAGCGACGCCCGGCCGTCAGCGGCCGCCTTCTCGAAGTACGGCGTGTCGACGACGATGATGAACGCGCTCATCTGGTCGTGGATGTTGCAGCCGAGGACCACCACTCCCGCCTTGTCGAAGAGGAGCGGCTTCGCGGGCGTGCCGGCGTAAAGCGGGAGCTGGAACGTCTTCGCGGGCGAGAAGGAGTAGACCTGGTGGCGGATGTCGTCGCTGTTCGGGAATCGCACCGACGTTCCGACCTGCACCGGCAACACGTGCGGGATGAACATGCGGTTCTTCTGGTCCATGACCGCGGTCTTTTTCGCCAACGGAAGCGTCCGGCCGCCCTCGGGGATCGCGTAGACGACGGCGTCGCGGACCGGCCTCCCGCGCGGGTCGGTGACGCGCGCTTCGATCGTGGCGGCTGCGAGCGGCGCCGCGACGGCGAGGGCGAGAACGGCGGCGATCAGTCGAACCATGCGATCATTCTTACAGATGGCGCGCAGATTTTTGCAGGCTGTGTCTGCCCTGCTGGTGACGATCGCGCCGTCGACCCTCCACGCTGCAGAACCATTGCAATGGAGTGGCTTCGCGCTCATTCGTGGCACCACGGCGCCCGATGGTTTGCCGCTCCGTAGCGACTCCGTGTCCGCGCAGGCACAGCTCGGGGTCGACTGGCGTCCATCCGCCTTCTTCGGCGCGCATCTCCACCTGCTGGCGCGGACGGACGATGCCGGCGCGAAGCGTGGTCATGCGGGCGTCGTCGAGGCGTACCTCCAGCAGAAGCTCGATCACTTCCGGTTCAAGGAAGGGGCGTTCTTTCTGCCGGCGTCGCGCGAGAACATCGACGACCTCTGGGAGTCGCCGTACGCGATCACGCCATCGGCGCTGAACAGTTGGATGGGAGAGGAGCTCCGCCCCATCGGCGTCGACGCGTCGTACACGGCGCACGGCTTCCTCGCCGGCGCGACGCTCTTCCGCGGCAACGACACCTTCGGCGCGCTGCCCGCGGCTCGCGGCTGGGACATTCGCGATGACTGGACGACGCTCGGCGAGCATCTGCCGGTCGACGACACCTACTTCAGCTCCGTTTCGGCGGAAACGGATGGGCGCCTCGGCTGGTCGGCGCGCGGGCGCTGGAACAACGAGCACTCCACGATCCAGCTCACCCGCATCGACAACCGTTCCGACGCCATGGAGCACGGAGAGCTCTTCAACTGGTCGACGCAGTTCGACATCGCCGGCGCGGATTACACCGCCGGCGACTGGACCGTCGCAGCGGAGAGCGGCTGGGGACGGACGACGATCATCGTCTTCGGCACCCCGTATCCGACCGACATCCGCGCCTCGTACGCGCTGCTCTCGCGGCGTTTCGACGGCGCGCGCGCAACCTTGCGCGTGGAGTCATTCCAAAGCGGCGCGATCCATCAGCACGCCGTCACCGCCGCCTTCTTCTGGACGCCCCTCCCGAAACTCCGCGCCGGCTTCGAGGCAACGAAAGCCGGCGCGGACCATCGCGTGATGGCGGAGCTGCGCTATCGGTTCTCGCGCTAGCGCCGCACGTCCCGGATCAGCGTGATCCGGCTCGCGAAGAGGTTGTTGTTGTTGCTGTAACCCTGCGTCTGGACGTCGACCACGTCGCCGCGCTCGAGGTTCGTCAAGGGAAAGAGCTGCCCGTTCACGTCGACGCGCACGCCGTTGTCGTACGAGACCGTGAGGGGACCGTTGTTCGAATCGATCTGGATCGTCCGGGAGTTCGTGTCGATGTAGCGGATCGTGCCGCGGATGAGCGACGACTGCGTCGTGCTCGGGTACGGGTTGTTCGGGTACGGATTGTTCGGATACGGATTGTTCGCCGCGTTCGCGTTGTACGTGACGTTCGCCGACTCGGCGATCAGCTGATTGCCCGACTGATACACCGTCACATCGACCTGGTCACCGCGCTCGAGATCCTCCGGCCGGTAGCTCCGTCCCTGCCACGACACATCCGTCCGGTTGCCGTAGTAAACGCGCACGCCGCCGCCGTTCGCCGGGTAGCCGCTGCCCGACAGCATCGTGCCGTAGCCGCTTGTGTTGTAGAGAACGATCGAGCGCGATGCGGTATCGACGTAGTCGACCGTCCCGTGGATCGTGTTCGTGTACGGCTGCTGCTGTGGATAGCCGTACCCGTAGCCCTGCGACGTGCCGCAGCCCGCCAGCAGGAGTAACGCTGCCGTCGCAACGACGGCGAATGAAGCATTTCGTCTGTTCATGGTGAAGTCTCCCACCCTTGAAAACTTCACAAGACTTGCCAGACGCCGTTGCTGCGATCTGAGAGGAGGGGGGATTACACCAGCCTCGTCTCATGTTATTTTGCCGACATCGTCCAGTGTCGTAGCTCAACCATATGAAGCGACTCGCTGCGTCCATCGGTTTTCTTTTGCTTTTTGTCGCGGCCGGCAACGCACGTGCGGCCGAGGATCTCTCGCCGCTGCTGCAGCAGGCGCCGGGACTGAAGGCGGATGTGCTCCGCCTCGCCATCAACGCGGCGAAGAAAGCGGGAGAGAAAGGGCTCGTGCAACGCCGCGATCTCCTCACGGTGATCGACTACTCGATCCCCTCTTCGCAGCCGCGGCTCTTCGTCTTCAACATCGTCGCGAAGAAGCTCCTCTTCCGCGAGCTCGTCGCGCATGGCAAGAACAGCGGCGACAACGTCACCACGGCGTTTTCCAACAGCCCCGGCAGTCTCGAGACGTCCCTCGGCCTCTTCGTCACCGCCGACACCTACACCGGCCACAACGGCTACTCGCTCCGGCTGAAGGGCCTCGAAGAAGGCTTCAACGACATGGCGTGGGATCGCGCCATCGTCCTCCACGGCGCCGCCTACGTCAGCTACGAGGCCGTCAAAGTCCTCGGACGCCTCGGCCGCAGCTGGGGCTGCCCCGCCGTCTCGTCACTCGTCTCGAAGAAGATCATCGACACGATCCGCGGCGGCAGCGCGGACTTCGCCTACTACCCGGACAAGGGCTGGCTCACG
>DASXIH010000405.1:0-16877 GCA_036498125.1 Thermoanaerobaculia bacterium | reverse complement strand
AAATCTCGCAGCTCAGCGGAGCCAGCTCGAACGGCAGATGCTCGACAGGCGGGCACAGTATGATTCCAGCATCCAAGCCGCACAGGAATTTGCGACGACTGTATATCGCCGACATACCCGAGCTACGATGCTGCAGTCGGCGCTGAGGCGCAATGCATCGCTTGCCGAGGTGCGCAGACGCAAACGAGAATACGACGAGTCGATGGTTGAGTGGGGCGCTTTGGTTCAAGCGAATCTATTTATGATCCGGAAGATTACGAGTCCAGCTCGCTACTCGGACCTGGAAGGCCGCCTCGAGCGAGATCTCACTCCTGCTTTCGCCGATGTCGACAGCTGTCTAACGGATGCGTTCGACGCGCGGGAGCGTGAAGTGTCGGTGGACGCGGTCTTTAAGGACTGTAACATAAGCTCAAGGATGCAACGCGAATTTAGAGCGAGCTATGTTGTTACGTCAAAGTTGTTCGCCGCCATACCCACGACCGCTCTCAACCAGTAGCGCGTCGGGCGCATCGGCGAGCTAACTACTCCGTCTCAAACGACTGGCGGCCGGATTGTCCCGCACCGCGCCTGTCGACAGCGCATGGAACTTTGGAGGTCTATGTAACCGATGCGGTCGCGGGATTTCTGACCCTCACAAATTTCAAAATCGGTGAGTCACACTATAGATGATCCTCCGATCCGAGGAAACGTCATGAAAAGATTGTGGGCCTTTGTCGAGACTGATACCGGTCGGTTGTTACTTGGCTTCGTGTTAACGACGGTTGTCGGCGGTGCGTTGATCACATTCTATCAGCAGCAGAATTGGGAGAAGCAACAGCAACTCGAAGTCACGCGCGAAACCATGCAGTGGCAACGCGACCGGCGATTCGAGATGCTTCGTCGACGTTTGGACAACGGCGAGAAAGCTTTGGAACAGATTGCAGATGTTATGGATACGCGATCATATCGTCTTCGCAATGTCTTTGCCGCGGTGGTTGGTGAGGATCACTCTCGCATCGCTCCCGCATGGCGCGATTACATGGCGAGCGTTGATACATGGAATGCCACCATCGCATCAAACAGAAGTCGTCTGGCACGTTTGGTCAGCCCCGAGGCTGCCAATGAACTAAATAACTATGAAACCGATAACAATGATATTGCGAATCCCAAGAGCATACACGGTCAGTTCTTCCTCGCTCACCGCCGAATAGACAAGCTCGTAAGGTGTGTGAACGCACCGCCTTGCGCTCCGTCGGCAATCGACCGCCACGAAACAGCTGAACTCATCAACCAAATTAACCTGCATGCGGACGACTTCGTCGAACGGATGACGGCACAATTCCTGAACGCCGCATCATCATTACAAGGAAGCAGTACTCCGGGGAACTGACGGTCCGGGGTGTTGTCGCCGGCAGTTTATTTATTCGCATCCGAGGTTCGAGTGGACGATCGAACTCGGCAACGTTGAATATGGCAGCCACCGCTGCTTGCCAGGTTGTAAATAGCATGCCGAACAGTCGTCTCGCCGGGTTGATCTGATCCATGACCTTTCACGATCCTGCGGCCGACACCGTCTTCCGAGCTACTGTGCCTGACGGATTCCGGTTTGTCTCGTGACGCGATAGCCGATCCGGCTGAGGCGACGTGCGAAGTCGGCGCCTGAAATGTCGCGAGGCAACCTCAAACGGCGATCACCTGCTCACGCGTGAAGTGGAGACGGATCACCTGCGGCAGACTGTCTTCGTCGAAATGGCAGCGGACCGCATCGCGGACGTTCTCTTCCAGAGCGGCCACGTCGTCGGCTTCCGTGAAGATCGACTCGCCGAGGGCGCGGGCTGTGTAGCCGCCCTCGGGCGCCTCTTCGACCAGGAAGATGATCTCGTTCATCAGATCATTGTCCCACGTCGCGCACCCTAAACATCGCCGGCAGGATTGCCGGCGCCACACTGAGGCGGCTAGATCCCTTCGAACGCGTTCTCCAGATCGCCGATCAGGTCTTCGATGTCTTCGATGCCGACGCTGATGCGGACCAAGCCCGGCGTGATGCCGAGGCGTTTGCGGGTTTCGATGGGGACGGAGGCGTGGGTCATCGACTCGGGGTGGGAGATGAGGGTCTCGACGCCGCCGAGGGATTCGCCGAGGGAGCAGAGGCGGACGCGGTCTAGGAACTTTTTCGCGGTGGCATAGCTCCCGAGGTCGAAGGAGATGAGGGCGCCGAAGCCGTTCATCTGGCGTTTCGCGAGCTCGTGCTGCGGGTGGTCGGGGAGGCCGGGGTAGTTGATCTTCTGGACCTTCGCGTGGTGCGCGAGGTAGTTCGCCATCGCGCCGCCGTTCTCTTCGTGGCGCTTCATCCGGACCGCGAGGGTCTTGATGCCGCGGAGGACGAGGAACGAGTCCATCGGCGAGAGGATGGCGCCGACGGCGTTCTGCAGGAAGCCGATCTTCTCGGCGATCTCGTCGGAGTTGGAGACGACGACGCCGCCGACGGAGTCGGAGTGGCCGTTGAGGAACTTGGTCGTGGAGTGGACCACGATGTCGGCGCCGAGCTCGATCGGCCGCTGGAGGTACGGCGAGCAGAAGGTGTTGTCGACGACGACGAGCGCTCCCCGCTTGTGCGCGACGTCGGAGCACGCGCCGATGTCGGTGATCGTCATCATCGGGTTGGTCGGCGTCTCGAGGAAGACGATCCTGGTGTTGTCGCGGAGCGCGTTCTTCAGGTTGGCGACGTTCGAGGTGTCGACGTAGGTGAATTCGATCCCGAACTTCTCGTAGACGCGCGAAAAAAGGCGGTACGAGCCGCCGTACATGTTCTCGCCCGCGACGACGTGATCGCCCTTTTCGAGCATGCGGAAGACGGTGTCGGTGGCAGACATCCCCGAGGCGAAGCAGTGCGCGTGTTTGCCGCGCTCGAGTGCGGCGAGGTTCGCTTCGAGCGCGGAGCGCGTCGGGTTCTTGGTCCGCGCGTACTCGTAGCCCTTGTGGCGGCCGAGCTCGGGCTGAACGTAGGTCGAGGTCTGGAAGATCGGCACCGAGACGGCGCCGGTCTGTTCTTCCGGCTCCTGGCCGGCGTGGATGCAATCAGTCGAGAAGCCCATCTTTAGCCCATTTCGTGTAGATGCCCTTCGACATGTAGCGCTCGCTCCCGTCGGGGATGAGCGTGACGACGCGCTTGCCGCGGCCGAGGCGCTTCGCGACTTCGAGCGCGGCGTAGACGTTTGCTCCCGCCGACGAGCCGCCGAGGATCCCTTCCTGGGTGGCGAGCCGGCGCACCATCGCGAATGCGGGATCGTCGTAGACCTGGATCACTTCGTCGGCGAGCGACATGTCGAGCACGGGCGGGATGAATGAGGAAGCGCCGATGCCTTCGACCTCATGCGGGCCAGCTTCGCCGCCTTTGAGGATCGAGCCCTGCGGCTCGACGACGACGCACCAGCACTTCGGGTTGCGCTCTTTCAGGTACTTCGCGACGCCGGTGAACGTGCCGCCGGTCCCCGCGCCCGCGACCCACGCGTCGACGTTGCCATCCATCTGTTCCCACACCTCGGGGCCGGTGGTCTCGTAGTGCGACTCGGTGTTGTACGGGTTCGCGAACTGCTGCGGGACGTAGGAGTTCGGGATGGTCTTCGCGAGCTCCTGCGCTTTCGCGATCGCCGCCTTCATCCCTTCGGCGGCCGGCGTCAGGACGACTTCGCCGCCGAGGGCCTTCATCACCTCGCGTTTCTCGACGGAGAAGTTCTCCGGGACGCAGAGGATGACGCGGTATCCGAGGCGGACGCCGGCGAGCGCGAGTCCGATGCCGGTGTTGCCCGCGGTCGGCTCGATGATGGTGCCGCCGGGCTGCAGCTCACCCGTCTTCGCGGCGCGCTCGATCATCCCGATTCCGATGCGGTCCTTGACGGAGAAGCCGGGGTTGAGCAGCTCCATCTTCACGAAGATATCGGCGTCGTCCGCGGCGGCGATGTGGGTCAGCCGGACCATCGGCGTGTTGCCGACGAGGTCGAGGATGCTGTCGACAGGCTTGGAGAGAGGGCGCGCCAAAGCGCGCGGATCATAAACGATCCGGAACCAAAAACGGCGGCCCGCAGGCCGCCGTTTTCAGGGTTGATGCTTTTGTCTTACGCCCAGCTGGAGTGGCGGGAGGCACCACCACGGCGCGAGTTGTAGCAGTCGCGGCAGTAGACCGGCTTACCGCTCACCGGGGTGAACGGGACCTCGGTGGCGACACCGCACGAATCGCACGTGACGCTCACCATCTGGCGCTCGCGAGAGCCGCCGCCGCCATCGCGCGAGGTCTTCCGCTTGTCGCGGCAAATCTTGCAGCGTTTCGGCTCGTTCGTGAATCCACGCTCCGCGTAGAAAGCCTGCTCATTCTTCGAAAAGAGAAATTCCCCGCCGCAGTCGATGCAGTTCAGGGTTTTGTCATTGAAGGTATCCATGAAACTCTGGTCTCCTAAGTAACCGTTTGAAAAATGTGCCGCAGCCTACTCGTAGCGGGGTGCCGCGACTTCAAGCCCCGCGATATTCTTGGGATTCACAACGAACCTGAAAGATCGCCCCCCTTCAGCCAACGAATACAAGTTGCCCCGCGACGCAATCTGCTGTCCGGGAGTGTCGTTCGCTTGGATTCGTTGGCTCAAGTTTTAGCATAGGTGCGCGGCCAGACGGAAGAGAGAAAGCGTTCGTCAAAATAAGTCGTCAACCAATTGACCAACCAAAATCACACGGTTCGCATCGGTCCCGCAGGCTGGAGTTACAAAGACTGGGAGGGGATCGTCTATCCGCAGCACGGCTCGCGTTTCGATCCGCTGGCGTACCTCGCGCAGTACTTCGACACGATCGAGATCAACTCGCCGTTCTACCGGATCCCGCCGCCGAGTCACGCGAAGAGCTGGACGCGCCGCGTGACGTCGAACCGCAATTTCAAGTTCACGACGAAGATCTATCGCGGCTTCACGCATGAGGACGCGAGCCTCGCGCCGGGCGACGTGAAGGCGTTCCGCGATTACCTCGAACCGCTCGCCACCGCGAACGTCCTCGGCGCGATCCTGCTGCAGTTTCCCTGGAGCTTTCGCAACACGCCGGAAGCGCGCGTGAAGCTCGTCGATCTCTTCGATGCGTTCCGCGATTATCCGAAGGCGCTCGAAGTGCGCCATGCGACGTTCCAGAACGACGACTTCTTGGCGTTCCTCGACGAGCAGGATGTGGCGTGGGTGAACGTCGATCAGCCGCTGTTCGCCGAGTCCGTCAAGCCGGCCGAGACGGTCACCGGCCCGGTCGCGTACGTGCGGCTTCACGGCCGGAACTACGAGAAGTGGTTCGCACACGCCGAGTCGTGGGAGCGCTACAACTACCACTACTCGCGCGAAGAGCTGGAGCCGTGGGCCGGCCGCATCGCGAACATGGCGAAGAGCAAGGATGCGTACGTGATCACGAACAATCACTTCCGCGGCCAGGCGATCGCCAACGCCGGCGATCTGAAGGAGTCCCTCGGAATGAGTGGCGAAGTGCCTCCAAGTGTGCGGGAGCTTTATCCTCCGCGGAGCGGAGGATCTGGTGCAAGCTCGCGATGATCAAAATCCATCGCGGCGGGCGCCAGATCCTCGCGCTCGCTGCGCTCGCGCAAGGATAAATTATTCATGAGAAAGAAACGGGTGGTCGGAACGGCCGGCCACATCGATCATGGGAAGACGTCGCTCGTGCGCGCGCTCACCGGCGTCGACACGGACCGGCTTCCGGAAGAGAAGCGGCGCGGGATCACGATCGATCTGGGGTTCGCATCGCTGTTCACCGACGAATACCAGATCGGCTTCATCGACGTGCCGGGCCACGAGCGTTTCGTGAAGAACATGCTGGCGGGCGTGGGCGGCATCGACTCCGCGCTCCTGGTCGTCGCGGCGGATGAGTCGATCAAACCGCAGACGCGCGAGCACTTCGCGATCTGCCGCCTTCTCGAGATTCCGACCGGCATCGTCGCGATCACGAAGAGCGATCTCGCCGATCCCGACATCGTCGATCTCGTGCGGCTCGAGATCGAAGAGCTGGTCGCCGGGTCATTCCTCGAGGGCAAACCGATCGTTCCATGCAGCAGCACGACCGGCGCGGGAATCGACGACGTAAAGCGCGCGATCATCGCCTCGGTCGCCGGCGTCGACGATCGCGACGCGACGACGCGGGTTTTCCGGCTGCCGATCGACCGCGTCTTCACGATGAAAGGCTTCGGCTCAGTGATCACCGGGACGACGCACTCGGGCCGCATCGACAGCGAGCGGGAAGTGGAAGTGCTGCCCGGGACGGACCGCAGCCGCGCGCGCGCGATTCAGGTCCACGGCGAGGCGCGCGACTTCGCGTCAGCGGGCGAACGCACTTCGGTGAATCTCGCGGACATCCCGCTGGAGCATCTGCACCGCGGACAGCAACTCATCCCACCCGGCACGCTGCGGCCGTCGCAGATCATCACGGCACGCCTCGACCTTCTCGCGGACTCGAAGCCGCTGAAAGAACAGACGCGCATCCGCTTCCACCACCTCGCGTCGGAGCTCCTCGGCAACATCCGCTTCGTGGATGAGACGGAAGGCGAGCTGGCGCCGGGCGGCAATGCGTATGTGCAGATCCGGCTGGAGTCGCCGGTGGTCGCTGTCGCTGGAGATCGCTTCGTCATCCGCCGCTATTCGCCGGCGTTCACGATCGGCGGCGGCGTCATTCTCGACGCTCATCTGCCGAAGCTGAGCCGCGGCACACGCCCCGAGATCCTCCAGACGCTGGAGCGCGGGTCGCTGATCGAACGCGTGGAGTTGATGGCGAAGCTCGCCGGGATGCGCGGCCTCAGCATCGAAGAAGTCCAGGCGCGCAGCGGGATCGTGAAGGCGACGCTCGCGAAGGAGCTGAAGGCGCTGCCGCACCTCGCGAAGTTCGCCGACGGCAAGTGGCTCCACAACGACGTCGTGGTCGAGTTCCGGCGCCGCGCGATCGAGTTCCTCGACCGCTATTTCAAGACGAACAAGGTCGCCGTGAGCGTCCCGAAAGGGGAGTTCGTACAGAAGCTCTTCCCGCACGACGCCGACGCGGCGCTCATCAACTTTCTGCTGCAGGACCTGGTGCGGGAGAAGATCGTCGCGGTCCAGGGCGACGCGCTCGAGATCCCGGGCCGCTCGAAAACCCTCGGAGGCGCCGAGGGAGAGATGGCGAGGGCGATCGAGGCGAAATTCGCGGGTGCGGGACTCGCGCCGCCGCCTGTCTCGGTGATCATCAACGAGAAGGCGTGGAAGCCGAAGATGATCGAGGGCGTCATCAGCTTTCTCGTCAAACAGGGAACGCTGGTGCGGCTCGCGGAAGGCGTCTACGTCCACAAGGACGTGCTGGTGAAGGCGCGCGAGACGATGAGCGCGAAGCACGGAGAGACGATCGACGTCGCGCAGTTCAAGGAGCTGTTCGGACTCTCGCGCAAGATCGCGATCCCGCTTCTGGAATGGTTCGACCGCGAAGGCGTCACGAAGCGGGTCGGCGATTCTCGTCGGGTTTTGTGACCGGAGCGGCGAGCGGCCTCAGGCCGCAGCGATCGTTGCCCTGAATCCTCAAGGTCGCGAGCGGATCGGCGGCAACCCAGACGACGCTCTGCGCCTTGAGCGCGTCCTTCACGGCGTCGACCGCCGTCGCCAGGCTGGCTCGTGAGGTGATGTCAACGACGTTCCCCCAGCCGCGCGGCGAGAGCTTCCCGATCGACCAGACGAAGAGCGGAACGCCGAGGCGCGCCAGGTATCGTTGGATGACCGCGGGAGAGTGGAGGCTCAAGTCGGACGTGTTGTCGAGCAGCAGCACCACGGCGCGGCGGCGTCCGCTCTGGTACGCGGCGAGACCGGCGACGCCGACGGCGTCGGCAAACTGTCGCGGGCCGTCAGGCACCGGTTTCAGCGACCGTGTGAGGAGCCAGCCGACGCCGAAACGCGTGGCGGAGAAATCGCTGGTCGGCGCGAAGAGGCTGTAGGTCGGCTCGTCCTTCGCGGTGTATTGCTGCGGAATCACCCAGAGAATGCGCGAGCTCGTGTCGGGATCGAGCGGGTACTCGCGGTCCGACGGGAATCGCCAAGGTGACTTCGATCCGGGGTTCTTGACGAGGATCACCAGCGGGTTGCCCTGTTCGAGCGAGTTTCCGCGGATCTCCGCGCCGTCGATGGTGAAGCAGCCGTCGAGGCTCTTCGGATCGCCGCGGCGACTCCTCGTCACGAGGACCGGCGTGAGGTCGGAGGTGACGGTCTGTCCGATTCCACCGGAGACGATCGTCTCGCCCCGCGCAGTCTCGCCGTCGCGGAACGTCATCTCGGCCGTCAGCACGTGCGGGCGCGACCAGTCGGTCGCTGGGAGCGGCGCGCTGAAGTCGGTGCCGAGGGGGAGGCGATTCCCATCGAGCGAGAGTTGCGATTCCGCCGGCTCGGCGTGTTTGCGGCTGCTCGCGATGAGGGCCGCGCGCGACGGGTGCCCCTTCTCGCTCTTCACCAGGATCTCGACTTCGGCGACGTCGCGCGGGAGGTTCACGTCCTGCGACGCACGCGCGATCTCTTTTCCACGGGCGTCCAAGCCGACGGCGGTCAGCCGTTGCGGCATGAGCTCCGGTCCGAAGTCGACGTCCGCCGACCATGGAGCGTGATCGATCGTCGCGACGACGCGGCTGTCGAGCTCGAGCCGGATCGTGGCGATCGACGCGTCGGCCTGCAGCGACACCGTCGCCTTCCCAGAGCTCAGGCCGAGGAACAACGTCAGGAAGACGAGTTGAGGCATCCCGCTCAGCGGCGAGTGTACGCGGGGGCGATGGCAAAGAGGGAGGCGGGCACGTCCTTCGACTCGATGCGTGTCACGGTTTTGTCTACGACGAGCTTCTTGTTCAGGTACGGGAGCTCGGCGTGCTCGGCGAGCGGAAAGCCCGGTGTGTTGATACCGCTCATCATCGAGAAGAGCTGCGGCGGAACTGCCGGATGGCTTCCGATCCAAAGCTGGCGGACGTAGCCGCCTTTCTGCGCGGTCCACAGTGTCGCGTTCACGCCCTGGAGCGGCTTCGTCTCGCGCGTTGCGTGGAAGTCATTCTTCTCTAGGGGAGTGATCGGCTGGGTGCGATAGGACTTGCCGATGTCGTCGATGACTGTGACGGTGTTCGCTTTCAGATCGAAGAGCCGCCAGCGATCGATCTCGTCGAGCGAGCGCGCCTTGTCGCCGGCGATGACGATCGAATGCGTGAACGTCTTGTTGGCCGGCTGGATCTTCGTCTCGATGGTGATGACGGTGGCGCGGACCTGCGGGACGGCGGCTACCGCGGCGCGCTTCACTTCGGCTTTGCAAGCTGCCAAAGCGAGAACAGCGAGGATCAGTCCTTTGCGTCGTACCAGCTTCGTCCCCATCGCGTGTCGACCGCCAGCGGCACCGCGAGCGGAAAGATGTTCTCCATCGTATCTTTCACGATCTTCGCCACGTTCTCGGCCTCGCTCTCGGCAGCCTCGATGACGATTTCGTCGTGGACGGTGAGGAGCATGCGCCCGATCTTCGGGTCGAGCCTTGCGTCGAGCGCAATCATCGCCAGCTTCAGAATGTCGGCCGCCGTCCCCTGGATCGGCGCGTTCGTTGCCATCCGCTCCGCGTTCCCGCGCACGGTGAACGACTTGTTGTGGATCTCGGGGATGTAGCGGACGCGCCCGAACAGCGTCGTCACCTTGCCGGTCGCCCGCGCGTCGTCGAGCGTGCGGTCGAGGTACTCCTGGATCTTGGGGTAACGCGCGAAGTAGGCGTCGATGAAGTCCTTCGCCTGCCCCGTCGGGATGTCGAGCTCATTCGACAGCCGGAACGCCGACATCCCGTACAGGACGCCGAAGTTGATCGTCTTCGCCGCGCGCCGCTGGTCGTGCGTCAGCTGGTCGGGCGGGATGTTGAACATCTTCGACGCGGTCGCGCGGTGGATGTCGTCGCCGCGGCGGAAGGTCTCGATCAGGTCGGCGTCGCCAGAGATATGCGCCAGGATGCGCAGCTCCACCTGCGAGTAGTCGGCGGACAGCAGCACCTGTCCCGGGGCGGCGACGAACGCCTTCCGGATCGAGCGGCCGAGCTCCGTCCGGATCGGGATGTTCTGCAGGTTCGGGTCGGACGACGAAAGGCGTCCCGTCGCCGCGACGGCCTGGTTGAACGACGTGTGCACGCGGCCCTGGCCGTCGACGAGCTGCGGGAGCGCGTCGATGTACGTCGACTTCAGCTTGTGCAGCTCGCGGTGCTGCAGGATGAGTTGCGGGACGGCGAAGCCGTGCGACGCCAGCTCCTGCAGCACGTCGACGGAGGTCGAGAACGCCTTCGTTCCCTTCGTCTTCTTGATGACCGGATAGTTCAGCTTCTCGAAGAGGATGTGCCCGAGCTGCTGCGGCGAGTTGATGTTGAACTCCGTGCCGGCTTCCGCGTAGATGCGCGTTTCGAGCTCGGCGAGCTGCGTTCCCATCTCGTTCGACATCCGGTGCAGCAACCCGACGTCGACCTGGATGCCGCGTTCTTCCATCGCCGCCAGAATCGGCATCAGCGGCAGCTCGATCTCCTCATAGATCTTGCGGAGCTCCGGCGTCAGCTCGGGCTCGAGCACATCGCGCAGCGCGAGTGCGATGTCGGACTTCTCGCCCAGGTACTGGTGCTGCGGCCCGCCCTCGTGTTCCGCCGCGAACAAGGGCGCCGTCTTCTCGACGTCCTTGCGCGTCATCACGTCCTGCTTCAGACGATCGCGCGCCACGTTCCCGAGCTCGTGCGACGGCAGGCCGGGATTGAGGACGTACGACATCAGCATCGTGTCGGCCCACCGTTTCGGCGCGGGCCATCCCGCCGCGCGCAAATTGCGGCACTGCAGCTTCGCGTCGTGCGCGACGAAGAGGCGGTCGGAGGCGAGGAGTTCGCGAAGCGCGTCCGCGATGCCCGCGTCGTTCAACGGGACGATCAGCGACTCGCCTTTTCGAACCGACAGCGAGGCGCCGAGGTCCGGCTCGAACCAGAGTGAGACCGGCGCGTCGTTCGCCACGAACGCGCGCACGTCGTCGGCGGTCCCGGCGAGGCGGAACTCGCGCACGGTGGGCGGCGCTTCCGGCAGGAACTCCTGCATCAGCGACGCGAATTCGAGCCGCGAGAAGACGTCATGGAGCCGCGCGCGGTCGGGCTCCGCGCGCTTCAGCGTCTCGAAGTCGATGTTGGCGACGTCGAGGTCGCACTTGATCCGCGCCAGGTCGCGCGAGAGGAACGCCTTGTCGCGGTTCTCCTCGAGCTTCTTCCGCTGCGCCGGCTTGAGCTTGTCGAGATTCGCGTAGACGCCTTCGAGCGAGCCGAAGTCGGTAATCAGCGACTTCGCCCCCTTCTCGCCGATTCCCGGGACGCCGGGGATGTTGTCGATCGCGTCTCCCCAGATCGCCATGACGTCGAGCACTTTCTCCGGCGGCAGCCCGAACGCCTCCGCGACCCCTTGGGCGTCGTAAAGCACCTCGCGGCCCGTGTGGTAGAACGAGATGCCGTCGCCGACGAGCTGGAAGAAGTCCTTGTCCGAGGTCGCGATGACGACGTCGTAAGCGCGGTCGCGGGCGGCGCAGGCGAGCGAGCCGATCAGGTCGTCCGCTTCCCAGTCCGAGACGCCGATCACCGGGATCCGGAAGCCCTCCAGCACCTCGTTCACGAGCGGCATCTGGACGACGAGGTCGTCCGGCATCGGCCGCCGGTCCTTCTTGTAGTCCTCGTAGGCTTCGTGGCGCTTCTTCGCGCCGCTGATGTCGAACGCCACGGCGATGCAGTCGGGGTTGTGGTCCTTCAGGAGCTTCCGCAGCATCTGCGTGAAGCCGTAGACGGCGTTGGTGGCGAGGCCGGAGGAGTTCGTCAGGCCGCGGATGGCGAAGTAGGAGCGGTAGACGTTGTTGGAGCCGTCGATGATGAAGAGCTTGGGACGCTTCGCCTTGGTCGTGGCCTTGGTCATGGGCGGCGAATTATTGCCCACAAACACTTGCGGAGCCTTTCGGCTCCGCTCGTGGTACATCGTGTTTTATGGGCTGGATCGCTGCGGCCAGTCGGTGGGTTCAAGGAAGCTTAGGTGATTAATCGTCCAAAATCGGTCCAATAGTCGAGGAGGGAGCCCGCAGCGGCCACTAGACGTGAGCAATTCAGGTTGGACTCACGCGCCGGTCTCGAGTTTGTCGAGCCCTGTTTCATATTGCTCGCTCTCTTTGCTAGATCGAGGCCAATGTCGCCTCCGAGCGGACCAGTTACCGAAATTTGCTGGTGCCTCTCAGCCACAACCGCTGTAACTGCAATCAACAAGCGGATTTGCGGACGGCCGCTCGTGAAAAATATCACATGCCGGGCGCGGCAAAAACCTTGGAAACTTTTTCCTTTACTGGCGCTCCCGTTGCAATTCTGACCGACGCCATGATGAAAACTTTGCGTTTCACGCTCCTTCTCCTCGTAGCAGTTGCACTCCCGGCCGCTGCGGACGAGTGGAGCGTGGGCGGCGGCACGGGCGCCTTCGTCTTCGGCGACTTCGTCCGGCGGACGCTGCTTCCGACCACCGGGAACAGTAACCCCTCGCCGTCGCAGATCAAGCTGACCGGCAAGACGGGTCCGGGCATCATGGCGGACGTCGAGCGCGATTTCAGCGATCGCTTCGCCATCCGCCTCGAAGGCTCCTTCACGCACGCCCGGGTCGCGGTCCGGGACGAAGGCGGCAGCGAGGTGGGCCTCGACGCCGGCAAGCTCGACGTCTCGACGTTCATGCTGCCGCTGGTCTTCCGCATCAATCCGCACGGCAGCCTCCGCTTTCACATCCTCGGCGGGCCGGCCTACGCGATGTATCACGTCCGGCAAACGGTCGGAACCGCACAGATTCCGCTCTTTCCGGGGACGCGGAACCGGTGGGGCGTCGCCGCCGGCGCGGGCGTCGACTGGTGGTTCAGCAAACGCTTTGCGGCCGAGGGACAAGTAACGGACATCGATACCGCGTCGCCGTTCGAGAAGTCGGATTTCGCGGCCGCGGCGCTCGTGAAGATTCCTCGGACGCACAACGTCCACACGACCCTCGGCCTCCGTCTGCGCTTTTGACATACTCGCCGCGTGAAATCACGCGACGAAGCGCTCGCTCTCCTCCACGAGTTCACGAAGACCGACTCCCTCCGCAAGCACGCCCTCGCGGTCGAGCAGGCGATGAAGGCGTGCGCGAAGAAGTTCGCGCCGGACGAGGATCCCGTGCGCTGGGGGATCTGCGGTCTGTTGCATGACTTCGACTACGAGGCGTATCCGACCGCCGAGCAGCATCCGTTCGTCGGCTCGAAGATCCTCGAAGAGCGCGGATTCGACGAGGAGCTCCGCGTCGCGATCCTCGGCCACGCGCCATATACGAACGTTCCGCGCGCGACGATGATGGCGAAGGCGCTCTTCGCCTGCGACGAACTGTCCGGCTTTCTCGTCGCCTGCGCGCTCGTGCAGCCCTCGAAGTCGCTGGCGGACGTGAAGACGTCGTCGGTCAAGAAGAAGCTGAAGGACAAGGCGTTCGCGCGTAGCGTCAGCCGCGACGACATCTACCACGGGGTCGAGGAGCTCGGCGTCGATCTCGAGGAGCACATCACGTTCGTGAAAGACGCGCTGATGGAGATCGCCGGTCAGATCGGCGTATAGGCTCCCCTCGCCAGGAGCGAGTTCAAATCCGCCAGGAACTTCTCGAGCGGCAGCTTGTAACCGGTCGCCACTTCGAGGAGCGTTTCCTCGTCCACCATCGAGCATCCGTCGCATCCGCCGATGTGGTACGCGGCGAAGACCCAGCGCGCATCGGGGTGAAGCGCCAGCGCTTCGCCCACCGTCATGTTCGCTTCGAAGTTCTTCGATTTCATAGAATGCGATCGATGCGAGTGCGGATGTTGTACTTCGCCGTCCTGCGCGACATTATCGGAAAGAGCGAAGCGGACGTCACGATTCCCGAGGGGACTCGCGCCGCCGATGTGTGGCAGATGCTGCGCCGCGATCACCGCGAGCTCGCCGGCTACGAGCAGCCGCCGCTCACCGCGATCAACGAGAGCTACGCCGGGCCTGACAGCGTGCTGCGCGACGGCGACGAGCTCGCGTTCATCCCACCCGTAGCAGGCGGATGAGCTACCTGACTGACGATCCGATCGACACCGCCATGCTGATCCGGCACGCGATGCGGCCGTCCGACGGCGCGTACGTGCTCTTCGATGGCGTGGTCCGCAACCATCACGAGGGACACGCGGTCGAGTCGATTCTCTACGAGGCCTATCGTCCGATGGCGGAGAAAGAGATCGATAAAATAGTGACGAATACTGCTGATCAATATCCCGATGTCGCGATCGCGGTGCAGCATCGCCTAGGGCACCTGAGCGTCGGCGAGTCGTCGATCGCGATCGTCTGCGCGTCGCCGCATCGTGCCGAGGCGTTCGCGGCATGCCGCATGCTGATCGATCGCATCAAGGAGACGGTGCCGATCTGGAAGAAAGAACGCGGACCGGATGGAGAGGAGTGGGTCGGTTGGCAGAAGTGACGCCGGTTCCGGCTGCGAGCGTGATCGTCCTGCGCGACGCGCAGCCGTCGTTCGAGGTGCTGATGATCCGGCGCCACGAAGGGGCGTCATTCGTCCCGAACGTCTGGGTGTTCCCCGGCGGGATGGTCGAGCAACTCGACCGCGAGATCGCGCGCGAGCGCGGCGACGGTTCGCTCCTCGGCCGGATGCGCGTCGCCGCGGCGCGTGAGCTGTTCGAGGAGACCGGCGTCTGGCTCGGTGCGCCGATCGAGAACTCCGACTCCAAGCGCCGCCGCCTGCTCGCCGGCAACCTCGGGTTCCGTACCCTGCTCGACGAGTCGCCGATCGACTTCGAGCAGCTCGTTTGGACCTCCCACTGGATCACGCCGGCCGGAATCCCAAAGCGGTTCGACACGTACTTTTTCCTCGCGAAAGCGGATGCGAACGCCGTGGCGACGGTCGAGAACGTGGAAGCCGTCGACGTGCGGTGGCTCACGCCCGACGCCGCGTTGAACGAGCTGCAGATGGTCTTCCCGACGATCAAGAACCTCGAGGCGCTGCGCGGCTTCGACTCGATCGAAGCGCTGATCGCGTCGCGCCGTGGCGCGAAGATCGAGCCGGTCGAGCCGGTGCTCGTCAACGGCAAGCCGGCGCTGCGATGAACATCCGCTCGATCACGGCTCCCAACCCGGGGCCGTTCACGCTCGATGGAACGAATACGTACCTCGTCGGTGAACGGGTGGTCATCGATCCGGGGCCGAACATCGAGTCGCACGTCGAGGCGATCCGCGCCGCGATGCCGGCGCTCGATACGATCCTGATCACGCACCGCCACGCCGACCATGCACCGGCCGCGATCCCGCTGAGCCACGCGACGCGAGCGCGAATCGTCGCGCCCCGCAACGTGCTCGAGGAGGCGGACGAGATCGTCAGCGGCGGCGAAGTCGTGGAAGGGCTCGAAGTGATCGCCACGCCGGGGCACACGAACGAGCACGTCTGCTTCCTCTCGCGGGATGGCGATCTCTTCACAGGCGACACGATCCTCGGATTCGGGACGACCGCGATCTTTCCGCCCGACGGCGACATGGGCGACTACATCGCGTCGTTGAGGAAGCTTCGCGAACGCGAGCCGCGGCGGATCTTCCCCGCTCATGGACCGGTGCGCGACGACGCGGTCTCACTCATCGACGAGTACATCGCCCACCGGCTGGAGCGCGAGCGGCAGGTGCTCGCGGCGCTTCGCGCCGGAGCCAGGACGCTCGAGGAGATCCGCCGGACTGTCTACCCCGACCTCGATCCGCGGCTGCACGGCGGCGCCGAGGTGCAGATTCAGGCGCATCTCAGCAAGCTACAGGCGGAAGGCTACACACTAGAATGACGCGCGATATGCGACTGAAGGATTTCATCGAGATTCACGACTGGACCACCGCCGAAGTGATGGAGATCTTCGAGCTGGCGAAAGAGATCAAGGCGAAGCCGAAGAAGTTTCGCGACGCGCTGGAAGGACAGACGCTCGCGATGATCTTCGAGAAGTCGTCGACGCGGACGCGCGTCTCGTTCGAGACCGGGATGTTTCAGCTCGGCGGACAGGCGCTGTTTCTTTCCACGCGCGACATCCAGCTCGGCCGCGGCGAGCCGATCTCCGACACGGCGCGGGTTCTCTCGCGCTACGTCGACGGCATCATGGCGCGCACGTTCGCGCACAAGACGGTGACCGACCTCGCCGAGAATGCGAGCATTCCGGTGATCAACGGGCTGACGGACCTCTCGCATCCGTGTCAGGCGATGACCGACTACTTCACGGCGTGGGAGAAGTTCGGCTACGACCTGAAGGGGCGGAAGATGGCGTACGTCGGCGACGGCAACAACATGGCGCACTCGCTGATGTTCTGCGCGCCCAAGGTCGGGATGGATATCGCGGTGGCCACTCCTCCCTCCTATGCGCCCGACGCGACCGTGATTGCGCAGGCGAAGGCGGATGCCGACGCGGCGGGAACGAAGATGATCCTGACGCACTCGATCGCCGAGGCGGTGAAAGACGCCGACATCGTCGAGACGGACGTCTGGGCGTCGATGGGGCAGGAGGCGGAGGCGGAGCAACGCAAGCGCGATTTCGACGGCTGGATCGTCGATGGTGCGCTGATGGCGAAAGCGAAATCGACCGCCATCTTCATGCACTGCCTCCCCGCGCACCGCGGCGAGGAAGTCGCGGCCGAGGTCATCGACTCTCCGCAGTCGGTCATCTTCGATGAGGCGGAGAACCGGCTGCACGTTCAGAAGGCGATCATGGTCGCGCTGATGAGAAGGTGACTGGTTACTGGTTACTGGTTACTGGTCATTGGTCACTGGGGAATCGAGTTGAAAGGCGGGCTTTTACGAGTCACTA
>DASXIH010000404.1:0-3467 GCA_036498125.1 Thermoanaerobaculia bacterium | reverse complement strand
CTCGACAACCAGATGCTCGTTCGCTACTACGAGGAAGAGTGGAAGAAGTGGTCGTGAGGTGAGTCTCTCCCGCCGCGATCTCCTCACCGCATTCCTCGGCGCTCCGTTTGCGGCGATCGCGTGCCGGAAACCGGTGCGGCGCAGGTTGCCGCCGGGCGAGATCGTCGGGGCTTCGGAGGAGGTGGGGCACCTCTTGCTCGATCCGAGGCGTCGAAGTACGCCTGAATCGTGGAGCTCACGCGACGTCGTGATCGTCGGCGGCGGTATGGCAGGGCTCGCGGCCGGCTGGCGCCTCGCACACGCGGGGTTCGACGACTACGAGATCTTCGAGCTGGAGTGGTCGCCAGGCGGTACGTCGCGTTGGGGACAAAACGCGACGAGCGCCTACCCGTGGGGAGCGCACTACGTGCCGGTGCCGCTTCCAGAGAACCGGGCTCTGATCCGGCTGCTGGGGGAGATGGGCGTCATGGAGGGCGGCCACGTCGCCGAGCAGTATCTCTGCCGCGACCCGCAGGAGCGCGTCTTCTATCGCGGGGCGTGGTACGAAGGGTTGTATCTCTCCGCCGGAGCTACGCGCGACGACATGCGCCAGCTCCACGAGTTCGAGCGCGAGATCGACCGGTGGGTTGCGAAGCGCGCTTTCACGATTCCGACGGCTCTCGGATCGCAGGACGCCGAGGCGCTGGCGCTGGACCGATTGTCTGCGGCGCAGTGGCTCGATGCGCATCGGTGGACGTCGCCGCGGCTGCGCTGGCTCGTCGCGTATGCATGCCGGGACGACTACGGCGCGACGCTCGAAGACACGAGCGCCTGGGCGGCGGTCTTCTACTTTGCGTCACGCATCGCGGCGCCGGGTCAACCGTCGCAGCCGCTGATCACCTGGCCGGAAGGGAATGGGCGGTTCGTCCGCCACCTGACCGCCGCTTCGAACGGGAAGATCGACTACGGGTGGCTGGTCGTCGCGGTCACCCCTTCCAAGGACGGGATCGACGTCGTTCTTCTGTCGCGTAATTGGACTTACCGAGGCATCCACGCGAAGCAGGTCATCTTCGCGGCGCCGCAATTTGTCGCGCCTCATGTGATCGCGGGCTACCGGAGCACGCGCGATTTCGTCTACGGCTCATGGATGGTCGCGAACCTGACGCTCAGCGAACGCCCCGAGTCGCACGGGTTCCCGATGTGCTGGGACAACGTGCTGTACGAGAGTCCGGCCCTCGGCTATGTCGTCGCCACGCATCAGACCGGCCGCGACTCGGGACCGACGGTGCTTACGTATTACTACGCGTTCACCGATCACGACCCGAACGTCGCTCGCAGGCGGCTGTATGAGGAATATACCCAGCGGCATTGGGCCGAAGTCGTCCTCTCCGACCTCTCCCGTGCACACCCGGAGATCCGCGGCATCACGCAGCGCCTCGACGTCATGCGCTGGGGCCACGCCATGGTGCGCCCGTATCCCGGCTTCATCACGAGCGCCGCGCGCCGCGAAGCCGCGCAGCCGTTCCGCGGCATCGAGTTCGCGAACACGGACCTGAGCGGCGTAGCGCTCATGGAAGAAGCGCTCTACCACGGCGTCCGCGCCGCCGAGTCGGTACTCGCGCGGAGTGGGCGGGTGGTGGAGACGTATCTGTGAGCTTCTGTGTGGCGCCGGCAATCCTGCCGGCGGGTTTTGTGTAGGGTGCGGCTCTCAGCCGCACCATGGGCCGGCTGAGAGCCGGCCCCTACACGGATCATTTCACCGCCGGTGGTGTGGGCGGCGGTGGCGGCGCGGACAACCCCAGCTCCGGAACCTCTGCGATCGACGTCCAGCCGGCGGCGCCGGGCCGCCAGACTTGCGCGGACGCCGCGACCTGACCCGACTGCACCATCGCGCGCAACGCGTCGTCCGTGTACGGACCGTACGTCTTGCCGTCGATCGCCACCGACCAGCGCGGTGCGGCGGATGCGCCGCCGGGGAGCGGAGGCGGGGGCGGTGTGGCGGCGGACTGGCCGAACGCCTGGCCCATCGCGTTGCCGATCGCGAGTCCGGCACCGATGCCGGCTCCGGCTCCCGCGATGCCGCCGGGATTCGACGCGGCGAGCGGGATCGACTCGGCTGCCTGCATCTGCGTGTACTGGCCGAGGCGATCGCCGAGGACGCCGAGCTTCGTCCGCTGGTCGATCGCGGCTTCGACTTCCTCGGGGAGGGAGATGTTCTCGATGAAGAAGCGCGCCAGCTCGAGGCCGTAGCGCTTGAATTCCGGCCCGATCTTCTCCAGTGCAACGGTACAGAGCTCGTCGTACTTCGACGCCAGGTCGAGCGCCGGGATGTTCGCCTCGGCGATCGCGTCGGAGAGCTTGGAGAGGATCGTCGAGCGGAGCTGCCCGATGATGTCGGCGGTCGTGGTCAGGCCGCGCGTGCCGACGATCTGCTCGAAGAACGCCTTCGCGTCGGCGATCCGCATCGCGTACGTGCCGAACGCGCGGAGCCGGATCATGCCGAAGTCGCGGTCGCGCATCATTACTGGGTTCGCGGTGCCCCACTTGAGGTCAGGATAGAGGCGCGTGTTGAAGAAGTAGACGTCGGCCTTGAACGGCGACTGGAAGCCGTACTTCCAGCCGCGCAGCGCCGTCAGGATGGGGATCGTCTCGGTCTGGAGCGTGTACAGCCCCGGTCCGAAGACGTCGGCCGCTTTTCCTTCGTTGACGAAGAGCGCCGCCTGGTTCTCGCGGACGGTGAGCTTCGCCCCCATCTTGATCTCGGCGTTGTAGACGGGGAAGCGGTAGACCAGCGTGTCGGGCGACTCATCGAGCCACTGGATGATCTCGATGAACTGGGTGGCAGCCTCTTTTTTCAGGTTGTCGAAGAAACTCACGGTTTTTCCTCCGGTAGAGTCAGTCTACAACTACGGACCGGCTGCCATCTTGTTGCGAAGGCGGCGTAAACTGAGCTCATGCGTAACTTCCTGATCGCCATCCTTGTCGCTGCTCCTGCGCTCGCGCAAATGCCGGTGATTACGCCACTTCCGACCGGAGCCACCCTCGCGCCGAACCCGTCCGCGACGAAGTTCACGTTCGTGGTAGCCGGCGACAACCGGCCGGCGCATCGCAGCGATCCGATCACGCAGCCGATGCAGGACATCGCCACGAAGTTGGCGGCGACTCCGCCGGCGTTCGTCATGTGGGACGGCGATCTGGTCTTCGGCAAGGAGGCGGTCAAGATCGGCGGCGAGTACACGGACGTGATCGAGTTGCTGAAGAAGGTGCCGGTGCCGGTGTTCAACGCGCCCGGCAATCACGAGCTCGTGGTGCAGACGAACATCCCGTGCGGCACGAAGTCGGATCCGTGGAACGCCGAGGTGCCGGACTACAGCGGAGCGATGGCGTCGATCTACGCGACGGCGGTCGGGCCGGCGTATGGGATGTTCCGGTACGGGAACGCGGCGTTCATCATGGTGAATACCGACGACGTGCCGGACGTCGCGCTG
>DASXIH010000403.1:0-7301 GCA_036498125.1 Thermoanaerobaculia bacterium | reverse complement strand
CCGAGCATCTTGATCCCGAGCCAGACCTCGCCAACGAGTAGCGCGACGGCGGGCACCGTGGCGAACGGGACCGCGAAGCTCGCTTGGAAACTTCGCGACACGAACCACCCGATCAACACGAGGATGGCGGGAGGGATCAGCGAGATCGTGAGGATGAGCAGGTTTCCCGCGAGAACGACGACGCGCTGCCCCATGACGGCGAAGCCGCGCTGGTCGTCCTGCGACCTGAGTGTCCAGGCGGGAAAGAGGACTGCAGCGGCATTGCGGATGAGGAGCTGCATGGCGCAGATCGGGATTGCGAAGAGGAGCACGACGATGGCGAACTCCGGCGTCGCGATGCGCTGGAGCGCCGCGGTCTCGTTCGGCAGGTGAAGGATGAGGAGCGAGCCGGTCAGTAGCAGCAACTCGACGACCGACATGATCGTGAGCGGCGCCGCGATCTCGGCAGCGACGAGGCGCTCGCCGCTGATCGGGTAACTCTTCAGGATCTCGATGCGTTGGAGGTCGAGGCGAAGGTCCTGCGACAGGATGTTCGAGGCGACGAGCGGGAAGAAGCAGCAGATGAAGAGCGCCAGCGTCGCCGCGCCGCCGCGGATCGTCGCCGGCGCGAAGAGCGATTCGCCCAGGAGGATCGCGAACACGCCGAGGATCACGATCATGAAGACGATCGAGATGCGCAGCGTAGCGATCAGGTTCTTCCAGAGGATGGCCAGCTCGGGCGAAGGGCTCGCGGGCAGACGGAACGGCGTCGGGAAGCGGGGGAAGATCACCCGCTGGCCGCTCCGGAACCCGCGAAGGCGCTCGACGTAGTTTTGCTTCTTGCCGGCAGCGCGGATCGACGCGTCCTCGAACGCGACGTTGAGCTGTGCCGCAATCTGAAGGAGCACGAATGCGGTGACGGCAAGCATCAGAGAGGCGAGCGCGAGTTGCGCCAGCGAATTCGGCAGCACTGCGGCGGCGAAGAAACGCGGGATGAAGAGAATGACCTGGAACGCGGGGGTCCGCAGCGGCTGATCGAGAAGGTGCAGTACCTGCGGGTCGTAACGCGTCAGGTGCGGCATCGCGCCGAAACCGTGAATGACCATCGCGCCGAGGCCGGCGAGCGAGGCGAGGACGAAGAGGAGTCGCCAGAGGAATCCGATACCGGCGAGCTTCAGCCGCGCGCGGGCGAGGCCGACGGTGGTGAAGTAAAGCGAGAGGGTGACGAACGCCAGCCAGATCCCGATGAAGCGCGAGGAGCCGAAGCCGAAGAAGGACATCAGCAGCGCGCTGATGAGAATCGGCGGCTGCTGGCGCAGGACTTTGTAGATAAGCAACTGCCTGCGCGACACCGGCGCGGCGAAGAGAAACTGGATTTCCGCCTCGCTGAACACCAGGCCGCCTCCCTGATCGGGAAGCGCCCAGGCGAGGAGCATCGGGATGAGCGCCGCGAACGCGGCGCAGTCGACGACGAAGTCGCCCGTCGGGATCTGCATTCCCGGAATCCCGTTCCGAAAGCTGTGCACGACCATGAGGCGTTTGAGGCCCGTGAACCAGATGTAGGCGAGTCCGGCGATGAAGCCGACGAGGTAGCGCGGCTCGCGAAGCCGCCGCAGCCGCACCACGATCCGGTTCTTGAATGAACGGACCGTGATGAACCAGAAGGCCTTGGTCACGAAGCGCTCCGCGCCGACGCCGGAGTCTCCGTGATCTTGAGGAACGCTTCTTCGAGCGAGACGCTGCTGCGTCCCTGCGCGATCTGCCACTTGAGGTCGTGGATCGTTCCCCACGCGATGCGGGTGCCGTTCTGGATGATCGCAACCGTGTCGCAGAGCTCCTCGACGAGGTGCAGCAGGTGCGAGCTGAGGATGACCGCGGCCCCTTCTTTCGAGCGGCGGACGATCGACTCCTTCATGCGGCGGATGCCGAGGGGGTCGAGGCCGGTGAGCGGCTCGTCGAAGATGAGGACGTCGGGAGCGTGGAGGAAGCCGCAGGCGATCATCAGCTTCTGTTTCATGCCGCGCGAAAGCTCGCTCGGGAGCGACTTCCGTTTTCCGTCCAGCTCGAGCTCCTCGAGGAGCGGCGTGAAGAGCGCGCGGTAGTTGGGGACGCGGTAGATGCCGGCGGTGAACTCGAGATGCTCTTCGACCGTGAGGTAATCGAAGAGGCGCGGCTCGTCGGGGAAGAAGGCGAGGTGCCGCTTCGCTTCGACGCCGTCCTCGACGATGTCGTGGCCGCAGATCGTGATCTGGCCGTCGCTCGGCGGGTGGATACCCGCGAGCGCGCGGAGCGTCGTCGTCTTTCCGGCGCCGTTCGGACCGACGAGCCCGAGGACTTCGCCTGATTTGACGGTCAGGGAGAAGTCACGAACGGCCGTCAGGTCGCCGTAGCGCTTCGATAACGCGTTGACTTCGATGGGGTTCGGCATGGGGGAATGATACGGGCGGCAGGCCCGCGGGTTGCCGGGCACTGCTATTGAAATGCTTTCCCGCTCTCTGCCGTGGCGCGCGATCGCGCTGGTCTCTTCCACCGTCGCCGTGCTCTTCGCGCTCCTGCTGCTGCCGGCGTGCTGTTGCGTCCGCAAGACGACCGCGCCGTCGACGACTGCCTCGCCGGAGATGCACATCCCGCCCATCGCCTCGGTGCCGCTGCCGGATTTCAGCGAGGCGCACGTCAAGGCGCCGACGCAGGCGTACTTCCGCAACGTCTGGTTCTTTCTCGACGAGACGATGTTCATCGACATCCACGAGCTGCGCGGCGAGATGCAGTCGAAAGAGGCCGGCCTCCCGGTGAACTTCGACGATCGCCGCTCGTTCATTCTGCGCGTCGACACGGGGACGATCGGGATGAAAGCGGCCAGCCTCGAGAAGCTGATGAATCAGTACATCTTCGGCTATCCGAACGCGCCGCTACGCGATCTGCACGTCAGCATCGTCGGAAAGCAGCTCCAGCAGAGCGGGATCATCCACAAGGTCGTCGACATCCCGTTCACGATGTGGGCGGACGTGTCGGCTGACCACGGGCTGATCCGGATTCACCCGACGAAGATCTCGATCTGCGGGATCAATGGCATCGGGCTGTTGAAGGCGGTCGGGATGACGCTGCAGAAGATGCTCAAGATGCCGGTGGAGCGGGGGATCCGGACAGAGAAGAACGACCTGCTCCTCGATCCGCAGCGCGTCCTCCCGCCGCCCCAGACGGAGTTGCACCTCGTCGGCGTGCACACGGCGGGCGACGAGCTCATACAGGTTTTCGATGCCGGCAAGCATTCGGCGCCGCTTTCGCTGCCGAAGGCGGACGAGAAGAACGTCATGTACTTCCGCGGCGGAACGCTCCGGATGGGCAAGCTGCTGATGATCGACGCGGACATGGAGGTGGTCGACCTCGATCCGGCCGATCCGTTCCTCTTCTTCATCGACCGGTACAACGATCAGCTCGTCGCGGGGTTCGAGCGCAACACGCCGGCGTACGGGCTGATCGTCCACATGAAGGACTGGGGCAAGCTGCCGTAGAAATGAAAAAGGACAGGCGGGCAGCCTGTCCTTTCGTCACTTCAAACAGTTGCGGTTACTCGGTCGTGACGTTGGCCGCCTGAAGTCCCTTGGGGCCCTGGACGAGATCGAACTCGACATGAGCGCCCTCAGGCAGCGACCGGAAACCCTTCGATTGGATCGCGCTGAAGTGAACGAAAACGTCTTCGCCCGTTTCAGTCGTGATGAAGCCGAAACCCTTAGCGTCGTTGAACCACTTGACAGTACCGTTGCTACGCATTTCCTTCGAATCTCCTTGCTGCTGTGCCCGTTAATGGATCACGCTGATATGCGAACAAACCGTAACGCGGATCAAGATAATTTCCCACGATTCCTTTTTCTGCGGGTGCCTTGGGCGGCGGCGATCACGAGGATGATGACGATCATTGACGTCGGTGCCGCGCTCTTCGATACGGCCGCCGCTGCTTCGAGAGAAGCCCGCCGCGCGAGCGTGACGCCGGTGCCGTCGAGGAGCGAGTTCACCTTGCCGAGGTGGTCGGCAACGTCCTTCGCCGCGATGCCGTCGCGGAGCGTGCGGAGGTCGTAGTCGATCGTCACCGTCTCACCGCCGTCTTTGACGGTCGAGACGTAGCGGAGCGCCGCAGTTTCGACGGTGCCGCCCGCGCCGTCGACCTTTGCGGCCGAAGGGAGGTGAAATACGACCCGTTCGTGAAGCGCGAGCGGGTAGTCGACCGCGAGCGGCATCTCGCGGATGACGGTCTCGGGCCGCTTGAGGTGGTCCTCGATCGCATGCGGGTTGAAGGCGAACGAGCCGCTCTTCCAGAAGTCGCGGATCGTGTAGTGCTCGATGAGCACGATGACGTTGCGGTCGCGGTCGTCATGGATCTGCGGCGCTCCGGCCGATGCGATCTTCGGCTGATCGGCGGCGAATTTGTTGATCCGCCGCTTCGCGAGATCGGCGACGGTCATGCCGGCGAGATCGTCGCGGACGAGGTCGGCGTCGCCGCCGCTGTAGGTCGTCTGCACGAGGAGCGTCGTCGGGCCGTCCCAGGAGTTGCTCGTGTACGTCATCGCGACGAGCGTCGAGCCTTTGTGATTCGTGACGATCGTGGCGAGCGCGTTCGTCTGTTTGCTCACCACCAGGGCGCGCTCGTCGTTCGGCGTCTCGATCGTCTCCAGCGTTCCGCCCTGGTCGGAGAGCGTCGGGTCGATCCAGTACGTGCGGTTCGCGAGCCGCACCTGCGTGATGACGTGGTCGAATTCGAACGGCGACGGAAGCTCGCGATCCATGTTGTGCCGCAGCTTCGTGTTCACGAGCGCCGGATACGCTTCGACGCCGAGCTCCTGCAGCAGCGACGCGAGGAGGAACGACTTGTCTTTGCAGTCGCCCCAGCGCTGTTCCAGCACGTCGGCCGGCTGATGCGGCTGGTGCGAGTTGCGTCCCATCTCGATGCCGAGGTAGCGGATCTGGTCCTGCACGAAGCGGATGGAGGCGACGATTTGATCGCGCTGCTGCGGATGCGCCGCGCGGATCGACTGGGCGAGCTTCGTTACGGCGGCGCGCGAAGGCTCGTTGAGTTGGAAGAGCGACTCGGACCAGAGGGCGATGTCGTGCCACGACGCGAACTCGCTCACCTGCACGTGGTCGTACGGATCGAACCAGTCGGGGATGTTGTCCTCGACGTTGATCGCGAGGACGTTCGTGCGGCTCCACGTGTAGACGCCGTTCGCGATGACCGGCTCGATGCCGGCGAGCGTGCTGCGGTAGTGCAGCGGACGCGCGAAGATCAGCCGGTGGCGGATCAGCTTCGTCGGGACGTCGGCGGCGAGGTCGAAGGTGTCGGCGAAGCGGCCGCCGAGGAGCGGGTTGGCGCCTTCGACTGACCAGGAGTAGTCGAGGACGTCGCCGGGGCGGACGTCGTTGACGAACGCGATCGCCGAGAGGATGCCGTCGTAGAGGTGGTCGCGCTGCTCGTCTTCCTTCTCGATGACACGGACCGACGATGCGTCGAGGACGCTCTTCCGTTTGCCGTCGCGGAGGATGGTGACGTCGTGGATGACAAGACGTTCGTACGTCGGATCGAAGTCGAACGAGATCTCCGACGCGTTCTGCACGCCGGTGGGGGAGAGGATCTTCCGGACGCGGCGGTAGTAGTTCTCTGTCGTCGTCCCCGCGTCGACTTGGTGATCGTCGAGCAGAGCGTACGTGCCGTAGCGCGCTTCACCGGCGGCGAGCGTCGCACTCGTGTCGACGCTGACGTTGTCGATCCACTTCGGCGCAGGTCCGACGGAGAAGTCGCTGCCGAACGCGAGTCCTGGCGCGAGGAAGACGAGCACGGCAATCAGTTTTCGCAAGTACGACAAGCGACAATCGCGCGCCGATAACTATTTCCTCGCCGCCCACGAACAGATGGGACAGGCGTCCTCATCGTGGTTACGCGCGGGGCAGTACTCGCGGCCGAAATAGATGATTTGGAGATGCCGGCGGCCCCACTCTTCGCGCGGGAAGAGCTTCTTCAGATCCGCTTCCGTCTGCTTGACGTCCTTGCCGTTCGAGAGGCCCCAGCGCTTGGCGAGGCGGTGAATGTGGGTGTCGACTGCGAACGCCGGCTCGCCGAACGCCTGCGACATCACCACGCTCGCCGTCTTGTGCCCGACGCCCGCGAGCGTCTCGAGCGTTTCGATGTCGCGTGGCACCTTGCCGCCGTGCTCTTCGACGAGTTGCTGCGCCAGCCGTTTGAGGTTTTTCGCCTTGCTCGGCGCGAGACCGCAGCTGCGGATGAGCGAGAGGATCTCCCCCTCGCTCATCGCCGCCAGCTGTTTCGGTGTCTTCGCCCGCTTGAAGAGCGCCGGCGTGACTTTGTTGACCTGCACGTCGGTCGTCTGCGCCGACAGCGCCACCGCCACGAGCAGCGTGAACGGATCGCGGTGTGACAGCGGGATGTCCGGCGCCCCGTAGATCTCGTCGAGGATCGCGCCGATGCGCCTGGCCTTCTCCGCTCGCTTCATCAGTTCAAATCAAACAACAAAACCTCGGCGTTGTGCCCGCTGATCGTCAGCGACTTTTCTCCGCTGATCGCGAGTCCATCGCTGGTCCCCAGCTTCTCGCCGCCCACTTCCACCTCGCCCCGCGCCACCTGCAGCCAGCCGTAGCGGTTCGGTGCGAATTCGTACGTGATCGGACCGTCGTTCACGAGCGCGGTTTGTAGCAGGACGTCCTGGTGGATCGTCACCGAGCCATCGCGTCCATCCGGCGACGCGACCACGCGGAACTTCCCGCGCCGCTCGTCGTCCTCGAACCGCTTCTGCTCGTACGACGGCGTGATGCCGCGCCGCTCCGGCAGGATCCAGATCTGGTAGAAGTGCACCGGCTCATTCGCCGGATTCTTCTCGCTGTGCGTGACGCCCGTCCCCGCGCTCATCCGCTGCACCTCGCTGGGACGGATGATCGAGCCGTTGCCCATCGAGTCGCGGTGCGCGAGCTCGCCCTCGAGGACGTACGAGATGATCTCCATGTCGCGGTGCGCGTGCGTTCCGAATCCGGTGTCCGCCGTGACGCGGTCCTCATTGATGACGCGCAGCGTCCTGAACCCCATGAACTCCGGGTCGTAGTAATCGGCGAACGAGAAGGTGTGGTACGTGTTGAGCCACCCGTGATCGAAGTGCCCCCGCTCCTCAGCCCTGCGGATCGTGATCATGCCTTCCTCCACCGACCGAAACATTGTGACATTCCACGTCGTGTAGCGCAGGCTTCCAGCCTGCGCCCCTGTTCCCCCCGCCCGGGGCGCAGGCTGGAAGCCTGCGCGACACGGGAGTGACGCTCCGAGGTAG
>DASXIH010000402.1:0-3213 GCA_036498125.1 Thermoanaerobaculia bacterium | reverse complement strand
GTGGCGGAATTCACGAACGAGACGTCGGCTGGCTGGTGGTATGGCGGCGTCGGGAACGATCTCGCCAGCATGCTCACGAACGAGCTCGCATCGACGGAGAAGTTCCGGATGGTCGAGCGCGCGAAGCTCGGTCCCGTTCTGAGCGAGCAGGACCTCGGCGCGTCGGGCCGCGTCAGCAGCAAGACGGCCGCGAAGGTCGGCAAGCTCACCGGCGCCAAGTACCTGGTGATGGGGAACGTCTCCGCGTATGAGGAGCACTCGTCCGGCGGCGGCGGGGGTCTCAGCTTCCACGGCATCGGCGTCGGCGGGAAGAAGGAAGACGCCTACATCGCGATCGACGTCCGCGTGGTCGATACGACCACCGGCGAGGTCGAGTACACCCGCACCATCGAGGCGCGCTCGACGAACTACGGCATGGGCCTCAGCGTCTACCGAGGCGGAGTCGGCGGCAATTTCGGCAAGTACGAGAACACCCCGGCCGGCAAGGCGATCCGCGCCTGCCTCGTCGAGATCAGCGACTACCTCAGCTGCGTCATGGTCGACAAAGACGACTGCATGAACGAGTACGCGGCGAAGGAAAAGGCGCGCCGCGAGAAGACCAAGAAGGCGATCAAGATCGAGTAGTGTGGACGACCCGGGGCGCAGACAGGAATGTCTGCGCTCCACAGACAGGAATGTCTGCGCTCCACGATGCTATTGTTCGTCACACATGCGCGTAGCCTTCGTCAAGCCCCCGGTCGGCGGCATCCTCGGTCTCGAGATGCTCACTTTTGTCGAACCCCTCGGCCCGATCTGTGTCGCGGCGTGCCTGGAGGTGGAGGGCCACACCTGCGCGGTGTTCGATCTCCGGATCGAAGGGGAGGAGCCGGGACTCGATAGCGTCCGGAAGTTCCATCCGGACATCGTCGGCCTCCAGTGCAACTTCACGACGGAGCGCAACCGGACCATCCGCCTAGCTCACAAGATCAAGGCCGAGCTGCCGGAAGTCCGCATCGTCATCGGCGGACACGACGCCTCCCGCGACCCGCAGTGGTTCGCGCAGGCCGGGATCGACATCGTCGCGATGGGCGACGGCGAAGAGGTGATGCCGCCGCTCGTCGACGCGCTGCAGCGCGGCACCGACCTCGCGAAGGTCGACGGCATCTACTTCCCGAAAGGCAACGGCGAGTGGATCCGGACGCTCGACGCGAATGCGCGTCCGAACCTCGACAGCTATCCGCTCCCGGCGCGGCACCTCATCAAGCACTACGCCGATCACTACTACATCAACTTCCGCAAGCCGCTGGCGCTGATGGAAACGGCGCGCGGCTGCCCGTTCAAGTGCAACTTCTGCTCGGTCTGGAAGTTCCACGAGAGCACGTTCCGCGAGAAGTCGCCGCAGCGCGTCGTCCAGGAGCTGCAGCAGATCGACGCGCCGAACATCTTCATCACCGACGACATCTTCTGGATGAACGTGAAGCGCGGCGAGGAGATGGCGAAGCAGATCAAGGCGGCCGGGATCAAGAAGTACTTCACCGTCCAGACGCGCACCGACATCATCGTCAAGTTCCCGCACCTCATCGAGATGTGGAAGGACTGCGGCAGCCTCGCGATCTTCCTCGGCCTCGAGTCGGTGACGGACGAAGGGCTCGCCGCGGTCAACAAGAAGAACAAGGCGTGCAACAACGTCCAGGCGATCGAGCTGCTGAAGGACATGGGGGTCGGCTTCACGCCGAACTTCATCGTCGACCCGGCGTGGGACCGCGACGACTTCCTGCGCCTGCGCGAGTGGATCGACCAGACGGGCGCCTACAACAGCGGCTTCTCGATCCTCACGCCGCTGCCCGGCACCGACCTGTGGGACACGGCGAGCCGGCAGGTGACGACGCATCGGTGGGAGATGTACGACATCGTCCACACCGTCCTGCCGACGAAGCTCCCGATCGAGGAGTTCTACGAGGAGTACTCGGGCCTCTGGCGCCACGCGCTCGACGTGCGGTACCGCTACAAGGGAAAGATGAAAACGTACATCCAGCTCGGCGCGGCCCTCGCAACGCGCAAGGTGACGCTGAGCGCGGTCAAGAAGGGGATGAACATCGCGAAGGTGTTCAGCCGCCCCGAGACGTTCCTCAAGGCGCACAAAGAAATCAACGCTTCTTGAGCGCTTGCAGACGGCTCTTCGCCTGCTGGTTGTCGGGGGCGATCTTGAGGGCGTCTTCCCAGCAGGTTTGCGCGCGGGAAGTGAGGCCCTCCATCCGATAGAGGTCGCCGAGGGAGATCATCGCCTCGACGTGATTCGGATCGGCGGAGAGCGCCTTCTGGTAGCTGACGGCCGCATCGCGGCGCCACTTCGGATTCCGTTCCTGACATGACGCGAGGAGAAACCAAGCATCCGCCATCTCGGGCGCGAACTCGACCGCCTGCTTCAGGAGGACGATGGCGCCGTAGTAGTCCCCGCCGATCGTCAGCTCACGCGCGCGATTGAAGTTGTGTTGTGCGATGGAGCGCTGCGTCAGCTTCTGCTGGATCGAACCGTCGCCCGTGGTTGCGCGCCGCGCCGCCGGCTGCGACATCATCCGGTCGTACTCGGTGCGTTGCGCCGGCTCCTTGAGGACGCTCACCGCCTCATCGATCCGGCGGTGAATCGTCATCACCGCATCGCGCACGATCGGCGGATACGTCGCCGGGTCATACACCTTCTTGAGCGATTCGGCGGCGGCGAGGATCTGCGTCCGCGTCGCCGCGCGGGGGATGTCGAGCACCCGGTAGTGATCCATCGACGCCATCTGGCGCGAGAGGCCGACGGCGCGCAGCGAGCGGTGGTCCGATGATCCGATGGCGGCGAGCAGCTCGAGATCGCGCTGCATGTCGCCGAAATCGGGAGTCGCCGCGGCCGGACGCGCCGCCGAGACGTCGACGACCTTGAATGCGCCGAGGGCCATGAGGCCGATCACCACCTTGGCAGCGGCGACCGACTCGGAACCGGCGCGCTTGAGAAACGCCTCGATCGTGATCGGCTCGCTGAGCGACGACGCAATGTTTCGTTCGGCGTCGGTGAGAGCGATCCGGTCGATACTGAAACGGGTTTCGCGCGCCGGCTCGATCTCGCGTTTCAGATCGCCGAGGGAGCGGCGCAGGAGGAGGCCGTTCGTGATCGCGCGGACGCCTTCCAGGACGAGTGACGCGGTCGACTGCAGGAAGACCCGGCGCTCCGGACCGATCGCTTCTTCTTCG
>DASXIH010000401.1:0-11950 GCA_036498125.1 Thermoanaerobaculia bacterium | reverse complement strand
CGGTCGTCATTGGCATACGGACTGCGATGTGGAACTCCGCAGTCACATCACTCTTTGGGAGACCATACTATGAACCGGCGACTGATCGTCGCGTTCGGGCTCGCTCTCTCCGCGAGCGCCGCTTACGCGAACAATTACCGCATCTCCGCGTGGGTCCGCCGTTACTGGGACACACCAAACCACCTCAGCGTTTCGAACTTCAACCAATACAACCAGGGCGCGTGCAATGAAGTGAACCCGATGTGGATCTACTTCACGAACCACAGCGGCAGCAACGGCCCCATCGTCGACCTCAGCGACATTCATGACCCGAACACCGACGTCCCCACTCTTTCAGGCGCGGCCCTCGTCCCGACCATCAAGAACCACGACACCTCGGGCACCTACACGGCCGTTCAATACATGGGCTTCATTTTCCGCAGCGAAGCCGACATGAACGACCACGCCGCCAAGATCGCCAGCCTGGTGAATACGAATGGCTGGGACGGCATCGACCTCGATTACGAGTCGATGCTCACGGGCCTCAGCGGCAGCGACGTCGCGCTCTACCGGCAGAACTTCACGTCGCTCGTGCGGCGCATCAAGGCCCGCCTTCCGAACAAGATCGTGTCGGTCTCGGTCTATCGCCGGCGGAGCCTCAGCGGCGACACCGACGCGGCCGACGCGCTCGCCTACGACTACAAGGCGCTCACCGCGCCCGGCGCCGCCGACTTCATGAAGATCATGATGTATGACGACATCAGCGGACATAGCGAGCTCGTTGACGATCAGGCGATGGAGGACTCGCTCACGTTCGCCGACGGCCAGGTCGTCAATCACTCGAAGATCATCGTGGCGCTCCCATGGTTCGCCTACGATTTCGACACCAGCGACGAAGTCGCCTCGGTGTCGAATGCTTCCGGCCTCGGCCGCAATGCGAGCGACGAACAGACGTTCACCTCGCCGTTCCATGGCGTTCAGATCGACGCCGTGGCGCTGCAGCACAAGATCCTCGTGACGCTGCACAAACACGACGTTGGCGGATTCGCGTTCTATGAGCCCTCGGCGGCGCTCTCCGGCGTATGGGACGTCATCCACGACAAGGTCGGTACCGAGGGTGCGACGGCGGTCGCCGCCGCAAACAGCGGCACCTGCCCCGGCAATGGATTCGAGCAGAGCGTCTCGCTTCCGACCGGCGCGACGTCCGTCGAGTACCACTGGTTCGAATCGTCGGAGACGAGCACCGCCGCGTCGTCCAACCTTCCGTTGTGGGTCGCGTCGGGCACGACCGCATCGCCAACCTTGCCCGCGGGATTCTTCACACTGCGAGTGACCGGCTTGACCGGCTCGAAGGTCTTTGAAGTCGAAGCGGATCCGATCCGGAGCGGTTGTCCGTGACGATTCGCCCCTCAGGTAGAGTGCGCGCGTGAGACTCCACATCGGCGCCGGTACCTCGCCCCTCGCGGGCTGGACCAACGTCGACATCCTGCCGTATCCCGGCGTCGATGTGGTGCTCGACGTGACGCACGGCCTGCCGTTCGAGAACGTCGAGCTGATCTTCGCCGAGCACTTCCTCGAGCACCTCACACTCGCCGACGGACTCCGCGTCCTCGGCGAGTGCCGTCGTGTGCTGAAGGATGACGGCGTCTTGCGGATCTCGACACCGAATCTCGACTGGGTCTGGCTCACGCACTACAAGCAGCCCTCCGCCATGACGCCCGACGAGCAACTCCTCGGCTGCCTCGAGATCAACCGCGCGTTCCACGGATGGGGGCACCGGTTCCTCTACAACCGGCGCATGCTGCGATCGGCTCTGGAGAGAAGCGGCTTCCGCGACTTCGTCGAATGCGACTACGGCCGCAGCGCGCACGCCGCGTTGAACGGACTGGAGCGCCACGAATTGAGCGACGGCATACCCGGCATCCCCTCGGTGCTGATCGTCGAAGCGAGCGGGCGCGCGCCCGTTCAAGCCGAACCGTTCGACGCCGCGATCGCGCCCTACGTCCGCGACTTCGGAACGACCTGAAAAGGGGAGCTACGGCAGCTCGGCCAGATGGGACGCGAATATCTGATTGAAGAGCGCCCCCGCCCGGCGCTCGCGGAGCCGCTCCACGATCTGCGGTCCCGGCATGCCGAGGCGGTGCAGGATGCGGCCGGCCACGAGAGCGGAACGGTTGAAGCCCATCCCGCAGTGCGAGAGCACGCGATGGCCGCCCGCGACCAACTGCGCTCCGAGCGCCGCGACCGCGTCGAGCCGCGTGAGATTCGGCAGCTCTTCGTCCTCGATCGGAAAGTAAATGTAGAGGCACTGTCCCGGCGTGGTCGGGATGCACTCGTCGAGGCCGCCCTCCATGTCGATCACCGTATCGATCCCGTGCGCCTCGAGAATCGACCAGTCCTTGATCACCGGCGAGATGAAGAGGCAGCCGTCGTCGTCGATCTGGTAGAGCTTCGTAAGGTCGAGCACGCTCATGGTTTGTGGTGGGTTCTACGCCGTTAACGCAAAGCGACGCAGGTAGTATGCCCAGAAGGCGACATCCTCGCGGGCGATGTTGTACGGCATCGAGAACGGGACCGAATCGCGCGACGGAACCGTACAGACGTTCATGCCGTAGCGCTGGTACGTCATCTTGATTCGAGGCAGATGGTAGAAGTGGCTGACGACGAGCACGCACGCCTGCGGACCGGCGACGGCGCGCGTGTTCCGCACCGTGGCTTCGGTGTTGAGCCCCGCCGCATCCTCGATGATCGCGCTGGCCGGAACGCCGTGCTTCTCCGCAAACGACCGCATCACGCGCGGCTCGGTGAATGCGCCTTCGCCGGGACCGCCGGAGAACAGCAGCCGCCGCGCGAGGCCCGCTCGATAGAGCTCGCACGCCGTCGCTACGCGGTCGGCCAAGGCGTCCGACGGCGTGCCGTCGGCTTTCGCGCGGGCGCCGAAGACGACGATGAGATCGGCCGGGCGGCGGTAGTCGGTCGCGCCGAAGAATCCGACCTGCGCGATCGGGAACAGCACGGCGGCGATGACGGCGACAACGGCGACGCTGCGCATGCGAGACGCCGCATTGCCGTAATCGAATGCGATCGCGACGAGCGCGACGAAGACGAAGAGCGACAACGGTACCGGCCACGCCGTGCGGATCGTGTGCTGCGAGAGCACGCGATAGAAGCGAGCCGCGTTGACGAGCGCCGCGACCGCCGCGAATCCGGTCATCACCTGCGCTGCCCGCCGGAACCGCGCGCCGCGAGACGGTGCGAGCGCGTGAATCGCCAGCACGATCGCCAGCGTGCCGAAGAACAACCAGGCGATGTCGAGCGGCAGCGGCCAGAAGTCGATCCACCAGACGTTCGCATTCGCGCGTGCGAACCGCAGGTCGCCGAGGAGATTGAGCAGCGTGAAGCCGGCGAGGAAGAGCGCGACGCCGCGCGTGACGGCGTTTCTCACGAACCTCTCTTCTGCGCGAAGAGCCACGTCCACATCGCCGCCTCCCCGTACGCCCGGTCCCACGCCCCGTGGCCGACGCCGGGATACTCGGTGAAGTGAACGTCGCGGGCGGCGGCGGTGTGGAGCGCTTCGACGAGGTGGCGCGACTCGTCGACGGGGATCACGTTGTCGTCGGTTCCATGGAAGAACCAGATCGGCAGGTCGCGGAGCTTGCCGGCCGCGATGGCGTACGGATCGCCGCCCGTCGTCAGCGGCGACTGCTGCACGGCGGTCGTCGTCGCATGCGGCAGTAGTCCGCCGCAGACGACGACCGCGGCGGCGAAGCGATTCGGATGCGCCATGGCGAGGTGCAGCGTCCCGTAGCCGCCCATCGAGAGACCGGTGACGTAGACGCGCGACGCGTCGCCATGGAACTCCGCGATCGCATGATCGAGCGCCAGCATCGCGGCGTCCGCCGGCTCGTCGAGCCAGCGCGACTCGAGCGGCGCCTGCGGGAAGACGACGATCGCCGGCACGCGCGCCGGCTCGAAGCGGATCGTGTTCGCGACGCCGTGAATCGTCTCGCGCCAGCCGTCCGCCCCGCGCTCGCCGGAGCCGTGCAGGAAGAGGATTACCGGCCACGCGCGCGACGGATCGTAGTCGCGCGGGACGTAGACGACGTACGGATACGCCGCCGGCCCGATCGTCACCGAGCGCGCCAGAAATCCTGTCTCACGCATCGGCGCCGTCTGGCAGCCGAAGAGCGCCGCACAGAGAAGAATGACAAGCCGTCGCATCGTCCACCGTGGCTATCATCTCGCATTGATTCGAAAGCCGACGAAGGAAGAGATCGCCGCGGCGTACGGCAAGACGCTGCCGGACGTCATCGCGTCCGATCTCGCCGCACTCTTCTGCGGGATCAATCCCGGCCTCTACACCGCGGCGGTGCGGCAACATTTCGGCCGCCCCGGCAATCGCTTCTGGCCGGTGCTCCATCGCGCGGGCTTCACGCCGCGTCAGTTCCATCCGTCCGAACAGCGCGAGCTCCTGCGGTACGGCTGCGGCATCACGAACCTCGTCGCGCGCGCGACGAATGCGGCGGATGAGTTGACGGCGGCGGAGCTCGAGGCGGGGGCGAAGGTGCTCGAGCGGAAGGTGAAACGATACGCACCGCACGTCCTGGCGATCGTCGGCATCGGCGCGTACCGCACCGCGTTCGGGCGTCCGCGGGCGAAGATCGGCCTGCAGCCGGAGACAATCGGCAATACCGCAATCTGGATCCTGCCGAACCCGAGCGGCCTCAACGCGAACTACACACCGTCACAACTCGTTGACGTTTTCGGCGAGTTGCGGGAGTGGATTCAACAAAAGGGGTATCGACTGCGTTCTACAGGTAGATGACTTCCCCAACCGGCGGCCACGACCGCATTTCCACGAAGGCCAAACTCGCGAACGAGCTCCGGATCCTCGGCAACGTTCTCGCGCGAGCGCGCGAGCGAGCCGGGCTCAAACAGTTCGACGTCGCGGCGCGGCTGCACCTCCCGCCGTCCTACCTCTCGAAGGTGGAAAACGGCACACGCCGGCTCGACGTCATCGAGTTCGTGCAGATCGCGAACGCGATGAACCTCGATCCGGCGGAGCTGCTCCACGAGCTGGAAGACGCGCTCGGAACGACGAGGGGCCCGGTAGCCGTCGAATCACGCCACGTCGGCTAACTCCCGCCGCAGCCGCTTGCGCGCGACCGAGAGATGGGAGCGAACCGTTCCCTCCGGCAGGCTCGTCATCCGCGCGATCTCCGCGTGCCGGAAACCGTAGACGAGGTAAAGCGACGCCACCGTGCGCTGCCGCGGCGGCAGATGTTCGAACGCCTCGCGGATGCGCCCCGCGAGCAGGCGGGCATGCGCCAGAGTGTCCGGACGATCGGTCTGCGGCGCCATCGTCGTCAGCGCGAACGGCTCGAGCCTCACGCACCGCCGGTGCCGCAGCAGGTCGAGCGCGAGATTGCGGACGATCCGCATCAGCCACGGCCCGAACTCGCGTCCGGCGATGAGGCGATGCCGCTGGTCCCACGCCTTCACGAACGCCTCATGCGCCAGATCCTCGGCATCGTCCGCGCTGCGCAGAATTCCGTTCGCCACGCGGCTCGCCTTCGCGAGGTACCGATCCACCAGCCAGTCGAATCCCGCCACGTCGCCGTTGCGAAACGCCTCCGCCGCTGTGATTTCAGTGAACATTCGGGCTCCTCGTACGCGTTACGCGCTACAGCGTGACCTTCCAGAGAACCGTGCCGCTGTTGCTGATCGCTTCGAGCGTTCGCGTCGCGGTGCCGCCGGTGGTCGTCGCCGGGGTGACGACGATGGCGTAGAAGCCGCCGCTGAACGGATGCACGTCGGTGACGACGCCGTCGATCGTCAGCGTCCATGCCTGCGTTCCGGTCGCCGTGCTGAGCGCCGTGATCGTGGAGCTGGCGGCGGTGGTCGACGTCTGCCGCGTGACATTGACCGCGATCAGGTTCGAGTTCACCAGCTCGAAGTGCTCGCCGCTGAAACTCGCCGAGGTCCAGAGCGTCGCGCCGGTGCTGCTGATCGCCTTGATCGCGAACGTCGGAGCCGTCTTGCTGGTGCCCGCCGCCGTCTCGACGGTCAGGTAGATCGTGCCGTTGCCGTCGACCGCGAACCCGCCCTCACCGCCCGCTCCGCCGAAGTCGCCCGGAAAGCCACCCTGCCCCCCGCCGTGCTCCGGACCATTCGCGAACGCCAGCGCCGCGAACATCATGACTGCGATTGCCATACTGAGTTTCTTCATTTGTCTTTGTCTCCTTGGTCGTTATCGACGGACCGGAACTAAGACAAGCGAGGTGCCACCGCGCGCAAGGGTGGGAGCGCGGTCGGGCGGGTCAGAATGACGCTGGATGGCCGGACAGAATGACGCGGCGTGCGTCGCTTTGTGTAGGGTGCGGCTCTCAGCCGCACCGAGGGCCGGCTGAGAGCCGGCCCCTACACATCTTCACGCCAGTGCACGACCGCCTCCTTCGCGAGCTCTAGAGCCGCAACCGCCTGCTCTCGGGTAACGGAAGGAAACGACGCGAGGAACTTGTCGAGGGAGTCGCCAGCTTCGAGGTAGTCAAACAGGTTATAGACCGGCACGCGCGTTCCGACGAAAACGAGGGCCCCGCTCATGATTTCCGGATCACGGTGAACGATTTGGCCTGGGGTCACGATCACTATTCTGCGCTGCTGATGAGGGCCTCTGATGACGTGGAGCCACTAACGCGTGACTCTAAATGTAGCAGTATCAAACCCGACAGACAGTACCTGCACTGTGTAGCCACCAGTTGAGACCATAGACCCAACGTCTGCGTGATCGAACGTGGCAGGTTTCGCTCCGGAAACTGTGATGTTTGCAATCACCCTATTCCGAAGAGGCTCGCCTTCGAGCGGTACTGCGACTACGCTGATCGTGACAACACCCTTGAAGAGCGTTGCGCTGCTTCCAGCTGTTACCGTTGCGTCCTGAGAATTTGGTGGGGATGCACCGTCCTGAGTCTGCCGTTGGTTCGATGAGGCTGATGAGGTCTGCTGTGTCTCTTGAACCGCGCCAGACGACGGTGTACTTGACGCGGAGAGCTGGCGTTTGAGGAACTCGTTCTCGCTTTCTGTCCTATCTGCTTCGTGGCGGATCTCATCCTTGTCGTGTTGCAGTATTTGGATGGACGTGTTTGCAGCGTTGGATCCCAGCAGGTGCCCGAAACCGACTAGCGTCGCGGCGATGCTGATGCCGCCAAGCACCGCGTAGACACCCTTGCTCATGGACACCTGCGGTCCGCTACTCCGCCGCCTCCGTCCGTATCTGTCGCGAGCCAACATCGAGTCCGAGAAGTATGACCGAAGGCGTCCTCCATATGAGTTGGTCAGCCACGCGCGCGAACGGACTAAAGCTCGTCCTACGCCGCCGGCAGGATTGCCGGCGCCACACAGAGGCAGGCTACTAGTGATGCCCACTCGGGGGCGGTGGTGGCGGGGCGCCGTGGCCACCGCCCGGAGGCCCACCCGGAGGTGGGCCGCCGTGGCCGTTGCCTTGGGGCGGGCCGCCGTGGCCGTCGCCGTGACCACCCTGCCCGCCCGGCCCATCGGGTCCGTGCGGTGCGCCGGCCATGTTGCGCGGCATCGGCATCGGCAGGGGCGGGGCGTGGTCGCTGAAGCCGACCGCTTCGCCGGCGTGAACCAGCGTCGGCTCTCGCTTCAGCGGCGAGCGCACTTCGACCGTCCCTTCGAACACGCCGAGGGTCGTCTTGCCTTTGTCGTCGACTTCCACGCTGTACTGCGTGCCGCGGACCGCGAGGAGCGCGCCCGGCGTCTTCACGACGCGCGGCTCGCTGCCGATGATCTTGTCGAACATCGCGTGGATCGTTCCGCGCTTGAGGGAGAGCAGGATGCCGGGCTCGGTCCCCGCCAGCTCGACGTCGGTCGAGCTGAAAATCTCGAACTTCGCGCCGTGCTCTTTGCTGGCGATCAGCGCGTACGAGAACCACCCCGTGTGCACCTTGTCGCCGCTCTGCGCCTTCGTCCCGGCCGCCGCCTGCGCCTCGGACTTCGGCGTCGTGAGCATGACGGTCCGCTTCACCTGATCGAAGCGGTAATCGACCGGCGTCGTCTCCGTGCCGGCAAAGGCGGTGAGCGCAGTGAGCGCGAGCAGCGATGCGATGCGTGTCTTCATGACGGGGCCTCGTCGGACGTGATGTTGTACCGCTTGATCTTGCGGGCGAGCGTCTTTCGCTCGATTCCTAGAATGAACGCGGCCTGCGTTTGATTTCCGGCCGTGGCGCGGAGGACCGCGATGATGTGCTTCCGTTCGGCGTCGTCGAGGGACCCGAGCTCCGCTTCGAGCGGAGGGGGTCCCTCGCCGTCTTCGCGGCTCGGGATGACAGAGGGGGCGAATGAGGTATCGCGCATCGCGTGCTTCGCGGCCTCGGCGTCCACCAGCGCTCCCGAGTCGATCACCATCCTTCGTATGACTTGCTCGAGCTCGCGAACGTTTCCCCGCCACGGATTCGCCTCGATCGCGTCGAGCACCGACCGCGACGGCCCGGCGATCGGCTCGCGATGCATCTCCTCGGCGATCTTGCGCCGGAAGTGATCGACGAGAAGCGGGATGTCGGAGCGCCGCTCGCGCAGCGCCGGCACACGGATCTCGTATCCCGCCAACCGGTAGTACAGATCCTCGCGAAACCGCCCCTCGGACACCAGTTGTTTGACGTCGCGATGCGTCGCCGCGATGACGCGGACGTCGACCTTGTGGCTCTTCTCCGAGCCGAGCGGCGTGACCATGCCGTCCTGCAGGAAACGGAGCAGCTTCACCTGGAACGCCGGCGAAATGTCGCCGATCTCGTCGAGAAACAGCGTCCCGCCGTCGGCGCGTGACAGCGCGCCGCGGCGCTCCTGCCGCGCGTCGGTATACGCGCCGCGCGTCGAGCCGAACAGCTCGTTCTCGAGGAGCGTGTCGGGGATCGCGCCGCAGTTGATCGCGATGAACGGCCCGTCCGCGCGCGCGCCGAGGTCGTGGATCGAATGCGCGACGAGCTCCTTGCCGCTGCCGCTCTCGCCGCGGATCAGCACCGGCACGTTGAGCGACGCCACGCGCGTGATCGCCTTGTACATCTCGACCATCGTGCGGTCGCTGCCGACGATGCGCGACGGCGGCGCCGCGTCGATCGGCGCCGGTTCCGGCTCGTTCTTCCGAACAGCCGCCGCAACGCGTTCGATCAGCTCCGCCAGCTCGAATGGTTTCGCGAGGTAGTCGAACGCGCCGGCGCGGTGCGCGAGGGCGGTCGTCTCGATCGTTCCGCGGCCGGTCATCAGGATGACGCGCGGCGGATCCCGGCGCTCCACAATCGACTGCAGCAGCGCGATGCCGTTCTCCCCCGGCATGTAGATGTCGCTCACGACGACGTCGACTTTGTGCTCGCGGAGCAGTTGCATCGCCGACCCGGCGTCGCTCGCGCGCAGCACGCGATGCCCGACCTTCTCGAGAGCCAGCGCCGCACTCTCGCGGATCCCCGCATCGTCGTCGACCACCAACACACGCGCCATCAGGCAGCTCTCCTGAGAAGGATACGGAACACCGACCCGCCTCCGTTGGTCTCATCCACCTCCGCGCCGCCGCCGTGCCACCGCGCGATCTCCGACACGAACGAGAGACCGAGGCCGAGGCCTTGCGTGCCGGCCGCGGTCGTCCCTCGGAAGAAGCGATCGAAAATGCGCGCACGCTCCGCGGCGGTGATGCCGGGGCCATGGTCCTCGACTTCGAGCACGGCGCCGCCGTCGCGTCCGCGGACGCGCACTGCGACTTCGGCCGATGGCGGCGTGTATTTCAAGGCGTTCGTCACGAGATTGTCGATGATGCGCTCGATCAACGCCGAATCGGCGCGGACGAGCACTCCCGGCTCGGTGACCGCCGCGAGCGGCCGGTCGGTGCTCGCCCGGAGGAACTCGACACGCCGCGATGCGAGCTCACCGAGGTCGATGACGGCGGTGGAGCTGGCAAAGTCGCGAAGCGAGAGGCGCTCCAGGTCGAGCAGTCCCGTGACGAGCGACTGCAGTTTCCCCGCCTCGGACTCGAGGAGCGCCGTCACGCGCTGACGCTCGCTCTCGCTCAGCTCGAAGCCGCCGAGAAGCTGCGTGAGGCCGCGCATCGAGGCGAGCGGCGTCTTCAGCTCGTGCGCGAGGAGCCGCTTCGCCTCCGCCTCGCGTTCGCGGTGCTCCGCGAAGCGTTTCACGACGACACTGCCCTGGCGGACTTCCCGGATGACGAACACCAGCTCGATGACCGCGATGGTGAGCAGGATCGTGATGAACGGGATGGCGAGGTTCGCACGATCGAGCAGGAGCGCGCCGGCGGTGATCGTCGCGACCACCAGCGCGATCTCGACGGTTCTTCGTCTGTGGTCGCGGAGCGCCACGATCGCGCCGGCGAGGATCGCCGCGATGACACCGGCCACGATCGGTGGGATCACGCGGATCGTCTCGCCTCGGATCAGCGATTCCGTGGCGGCGGCATGGACGGTGACGCCGGGATCGGGGCGGTGGCGCGCGGAGGTCGGCGTGAGCACGCGGTCGCCGAGGGCGAGGGCGGTGGGACCGAAGAAGACGAGCTTGTTCCGGATCGCGTCCGGTTGGAGATCGGCGGCGCTGATTTGCGGGATCTCGCGTGGAGGCGTGCGAAAGGCGGGCGAGATCGACACGCCGACCGGAATCGGCTTGCCGGTGACAAGCGACGACGCTTCGACCGACACCGCCGTGAGCGCGCGGTCCTTGCTCTGCTTCGTCGATGCGAGGCGGCGAAGGATGCCGTCGTGATCGAGCTCGAAGTTGCCGTGCGATGCGATCGCTGCGGTTCTCAGCGCGGGCGACGGCAGGAGCCATTCGCCGCGGTCGTCGAGCACAGAGACCGCGACCGTCGGGACGCCGTGCATGGCGGCCGCGAGCTGATCGTCGCCTTCGCGCGGGTCGGTCAGGAGGACGTCGAGCACGACGGCTTTGGCTGAGTGCATCCGCGTGATTAGACCGGCGATGACTTCCCGCTTCCACGGCCACGGCCCGAATACTTTCAGCGCCTTCTCATCGACCGCGACGACGACGACGTCACGCGCCGGCTTCGACGGCAGCGCCCGCAACATCACATCGCGCGCCGGCAACTCCAGCGGCTCAGCCACGCCGAACGCGAGGAGCAGGGTGATGAGGACGAGTGTCGCGAATGCTGCTTTCGCAGCCGGCATGGGGCGAATGGTAAACGTTAGGACGTTGTCGGATGGGACGCCTTGTACTCCTTCCACTTCGCCAGCACCTCGTCGGCGGCGGGCTTCAGTTTCGCCCAGCTGGCACGCGCGTCGGCGGTCGGTGCGGCGTCGGCGCTGTTGACGACGTTCTCGAGCGCGCCGAGGGCGCTGTCGATAAAGCGGAGGGAGTTGGTCGAAGAGGGGGAAAGCCACCACACACCCTCGGGAGTCGTGTCGGCGATCGCGTGCAGGCGAGCATCGGCGGACTTCTTTGCCATCGTGCTCGCCTCCTCGACCGCGGCGGAGACGAGCGCGTGCTCCGCCTCGATCTCGCGCGCGAGGGCGAACTGCTCGTCGTATGCCGCCTGCGACAGCTTGATCCGAGGATCGGGGACGACCGACAGCGGCTGCGTCAGCTTCTGGCCATCGACCGTGAGCACCACCGAGTAATTGCCGGGCGGCGCCCAGACGCCGTCGCCGGCAGCTCCGCCGCGGCGACCGCGTCCCGTCAGCGACGCGTAATGCAGCGACCAGACGAAGCGGTGCATCCCGGCGGCGGAGGAAACGGAAGACGGCGTCACGAACCACTCCGGCGCCGTATTGAGCTTCGCCAGATTCGGCGTCGGGACTTTGTCGGCGCTGCTGTACGTGCGGACGACGTTGTTCTTCGCGTCGAGGATCTCGATCGTCACCGGCTGCTTCCCGCCGGAGGGAAGGAGATAGTCGATGTACGCGCCGCTCGGCGGATTCGCGGCGAGCGCCTCGTCTTTCGG
>DASXIH010000400.1:0-4372 GCA_036498125.1 Thermoanaerobaculia bacterium | reverse complement strand
ATCATTTGGCGCGGCGATCTGCGCGTTCCTGGCGCTGTTCGCGATTCTCCTGCTCTTCCGGCGCGAGTGGCTCGCCGGCTCTCCCGCGATGTTCGCCACGCACTCTCACATGTGGCAGGAGGCGACGTTCCGCCTCGAGGATCAGGTCGCGACGCTCGACCACTACGCCATCTTCAACGTGCAAAACACGGCGCTCTTCTTTCTGCCGCTGGTGCTCCCGCTCCTGCTCCTCCTACGGCCGCTCTCCCGCCGCGCCGCGATCGTCCTCGGAGTCCTCGCCCTGATCATCGGATGGCGCGTCGGTAGTCTCGCGTACGGCGGACATCTCGTCCCGTACCACACCGCGCATCTCGATTCCGACATCCTTCCCGGCAATCTCTTCGTCGACTTCGGCGTCGGTCCCGCGATGCTCGACGGGGCGACTGACTTTCAGCCAGGGTTTTCTGCGCCCCGTGCCCTGCTCGCCGCGCTGACGATTCTCAGCGCCGTCGTCGCGATCGCCCTCGTGTGGGCTCTCCTCTGCCGGCCTGCTCCCACGCTTCTCTTCAAGCTCGCCGTGCTTGCCGCAGCAGTGTGCACGCTGGCGCTCTTCGCGTCGGGCCTCTACTTCGATCGCTATTCGCTCGACTCCGCGTGGATGGTGTCGCTGGCGCTGCCGCTGATCATCCCGTGGGAGCGCCGATCCGCGCGGTGGCTCGCGGGCGCGGCGCTCGCGGTCGTGGCGGTGTTCTCCGTGCTGTCGGTGCAGGAACACTTCACGTGGCAGCGCGCACGGTGGCAGGCGTGGACCGACCTTCGCACCCGCGGCGTCGCCGTCACACAGATCGACGGCGGCGGAGAAGCGTTCGGCCTCTACGAGCTAGCCAATGCGCCGGTTTCGGTCGGGCGGCGCGGACATCCCCCGCGGGCCTACGCCATCGCGCTGCACTCACTCCCCGGCTACCGCGTCGTCGGCGAGTATCCGTTCACGAGCTTCCTCGGCATGCGCCACGGAGCGATCGTGACACTGCAGCGCATCTGGGTGCCTACCGGAACTTGCGGTTCAGCCGCTCGCGGGCGACGTTATCGACGCGGCTGAGAATCGAGGCGAGTGCTTCGCGCTGTTTCGCGACGAGCTGCCCGATCCCGTTCTTCGCGAGCGTCATCATCGACTGCATCTCGTCGTCGCTGAACGTGCCGCCTTCGGCCGTCCCCTGGATCTCGATGTAGCGGCCCTTCTCGGTCGCGACGATGTTCATGTCGACACCGGCCTTCGAGTCCTCGGAGTAGTCGAGGTCGACGGAGGGAACGCCGCCGATGATGCCGACCGAGATCGCGGCGATGAAGTCGCTGACCGGCCAGTTTGCGAGATTGCCGTCGACGTACATGCGGCCGAGGGCGATCACGAGCGCGACCCAGGCGCCGGTGATCGACGCCGTGCGCGTGCCGCCATCCGCCTGGATGACGTCGCAGTCGATCCAGATCGTCCGTTCGCCGAGGAGCTCGGCCTTCACGCCGGCGCGGAGAGAACGGCCGATGAGACGCTGGATCTCCATCGTGCGGCCGCCCTGCTTCCCTTTCGCGGCTTCGCGTTCCGTTCGCTCGGAAGTCGCGCGCGGAAGCATTCCGTACTCGGCGGTCACCCAGCCCTTCCCGCTGCGGTAGAGGAACGGCGGCACCTTCTCCTGCACGGACGCGGTGCAGATGACGCGGGTGTGGCCGACCTCGATCAGCGCGGAGCCTTCCGCATGCTTGTTGAAGTTCGGCGTGATGACTACGGGGCGAAGCTCGTTCGGCTCACGGCCGTCATTTCTCGGAGGCAACTAGGCAACCACTCCTTCTCTGACTTCTGATCCCTTCGGGACGACGACGATACCGGTTTCCGTGACCGTGAAACGCTGCTTGTCCTGCTCCAGGTCGTACCCGATCGTCGTCCCGGACGGCAGCTTCACGCCCTTGTCGATGATCGCGCGGCGGATCTTGCAGTTCCGTCCCACTTCCACGCCGTCCATCAGGATCGACTCGTCGATGTCGGTGTAGGAGTGGATGCGGACGCGCGGGTGCAGCACGCAGCGATTCAGCGTCCCTCCGGAGATGATGACGCCGTCGCAGACGAGCGAGTCGGTCGCGATGCCGATGCGCTGCGACTTCGAGTCGGCGAAGACGAACTTCGCCGGCGGCAGGTTCATCGGCGACGAGACGATCGGCCACAGGTTGTTGTAGAGGTTGAACGCGGGCGTGACGCTGACGAGGTCGAGGCACGCCGCGAAGTAAGAATCGATCGTCCCGACGTCGCGCCAGTAGCCGCGGTTGTTCTCCTCTTCGCCGCGGATGTGGTTCTTCGCGAAGTCGTACGCGTGCACCTTCATGCGCGGGTACATGTCGGGGATGATCTCTTTGCCGAAGTCGTGCGCCGAGTCGCGCAGCGCGTTTCGCTGCAGCACGTCCGTCATCACCTTCGCGGTGAAGATGTAATTGCCCATCGACGCGAGGACCATCTCCGGCCGGCCGGGAATCGTCTTCGCGCCGCTCTTCGGCTTCTCGACGAACCCGGTCACGCGCCAGTTGTCGTCGACTTCCACGATGCCGAAGTGATGCGCCTCGGTCACAGGGACAGGAATGGTGGCGATGGTCAGGTCGGCTTCGTTATCGATGTGCTCCTGCAGCATCTGGTTCACATCCATCTTGTAGATGTGATCGCCGCCGAAGACGCAGACGTATTCCGGCTGCTCGTCGAAGATCAGCTCGAGGTTTTGGAACACGGCGTCGGCCGTGCCGCGGAACCAGAAAGGCCCTTTGCGCATCTGCGCCGGGACAACGTCGACGTACTGGCCGATCTCGTGAACGAGCCGCCAGGTGCGGGTGATGTGCTCAATCAGGGAGTTCGACTTGAACTGCGTCAGCACCTTAATCTTGAGAAACCCGGAGTTGATGAAGTTGTTGATGACGAAATCGATGATCCGGTAGCGGCCGCCGAACGGCACCGCCGGCTTCGCGCGATCGCGCGTCAGCGGATAGAGCCGCTCGCCCTGTCCCCCCGCCAGAATCATCGTGAGGACGTTCCGTCGTGAAAGTGAACCGTACATGCGCGTTCCGCCGTCGCGGATTCTATGCCTATACTTCGCCGCCTATAGTTGAGCAACGATGGCTGACCGCGACTACTACGACATCCTCGGCGTGAAGAAGAGCGCCAGCGACGACGAGATCAAGAAGGCGTACCGCGCGCTGGCGAAGAAGTTCCACCCCGACAAGAACAAGGGGAACAAGGACGCCGAGAACAAGTTCAAGGAAATCTCCGAGGCGTACGCGGTCCTGAGCGACAAGGAGAAGCGCTCGCAGTACGACCGCCTCGGGCGCGAGGCGTTCTCGTTCGGCGGCGGACAAGGCGGTCCGAATCCGTTCGCCGGCGGACAAGGTCCGTTCGGCGGCTTCGATTTTTCGCAGTTCGGCGGCGGTGCCGGCGCAGGCGGCGCACGTACCGGCAGCCGGCGCTCGACGCGCCGCGGCTCGACCGGCGGATTCACCGACATCCTCTCCGATCTCTTCGGCGGCGGCGGATTCCAGGACGCCGCTCCGCAGCCGGAGGCGTTCGAAGCGGAGATGACGATCGAGTTCCGCGATGCGGTCCTCGGCACGACGATGGAGCTCAGCGTCGCCGGATCCTCGATCAAAGTGAAGATCCCCGAGGGAGTCGGCGACGGACAGAAGATCCGCGTGCCGCGGAGGGGCGACGTTCCGATCCAGATCACGGTGCACGTCCGGAAGCATCCGTTCTTCGAGCGGCGCGGCGACAACATTCACATCGACCTGCCGGTGACCGTCGGCGAAGCGATCCGCGGCGCCGAGGTCGACGTGCCGACGATTCATGGCCCAGTACGAGCGCGCATCCCGGCCGGGACGCAGGGCGGGCAGACGTTCCGCATCAGCGGCAAGGGCGTGAAGAAAAAAGGGAAGGACGCCGGCAACGGCGACCACTACTATCGCGTGCAGATCGCGGTGCCGAAAGAAGCGCCCGCCAGCGCGCTCGACTCGATCGAAGCCGCTTACCCGGAAAATCCGCGCGCGAATTTGAGGACGGTGCTGTAACCATCAATGAGCGGAGACATCTACGTCATCGGCGACTCGCACATCGGGCTCGCCGACGGAAATGAGAAGCCGATCGTTGCGTGGCTCGACCGCCTGGTGGCGCTGAGGCCGCGGGCGCTGTATCTGAACGGCGATCTGTTTCACTACCTGATCGCGCATCCGAAGTTCTACACGTCGTCGGTCGACAAGGTGATGGCGAAGTTCCGCGAGGTGCGCGACGGCGGGATCGCGATCCACTACGTCGAGGGCAACCGCGACTTCTTTCTCAAAGGGTCGTTCGTCGAGGACGCGGTGACCGACATCGGGG
>DASXIH010000399.1:0-3054 GCA_036498125.1 Thermoanaerobaculia bacterium | reverse complement strand
GCGCGTGGTGGCGATGAGGCGCGTCAAGACGAACGCGCCATCGCCGAACGCGTGCCCGTACGAATTGTCGGAGCGGAATCTGACGACATGCGATGGCGTGACGCCGGCGAAGAGCGACACGTGCATGCCGAGGTTGAAGTCCTGCTCGCGCAATCCGAGGTCGACGTGATCGAACTTGATGAAGTCGAACTGTTGCGAGTCGATGCCGCTCTCGAAGAACTTGAAGTTGCGGTCGTCTGGAGCGAGGCCGCTGCGGGGCTGAAACGAGTCGGTGAGGAAGTCGGCGCCTGCGACGAGCCGGATCGTAAAGTCCGTGGTTCCGGCGAGGACGTCGCCGTAGGACGCGGCGAGCTCCCGGTGCCTTTGGCGGAACAGCGATGCGACCGCCCCGTGCTCGTAGACGCGCGCGTCTTGCGTCAGGTGATCGAACGAAGCCGAGAACGTGTACGGCGTCGTGTAAGAGAAGAGCGGGCGTTCGACGGCCAGTCTTTGCTCTCCGCCGTCGGAGCTCTTCGCGAGCAGTAGGTCGCCATTGGTATAGGCGCCGAAGAGTCCCGGATGGAGCAGCTCGAGCGATCGCGTCCGCCGCTCCCGGCCGTTCGCGATCCGGACGTCCGCCTCGGCACCGGTACCGCCGAGGTCCTTCTGCGTCACGTCGAAGTCGTAGAGCGACCGGCCGCCGTCGTTCGAGAAATCGACGTTCGCATCGGTCGTGAACTCATCCTCGGTCGTCACGTTCATGGTCGCCGCGCAGGTACGCGTTCCAGAAGAGGCTCGTCGACTTTCGAATGATGTCGTGCATGGCGCGATTGCCCGCGCTCTCGTCGTCGGAGAAGCTCGAATGGTTCGCCCCTTTGATCGAGATGAGGAACTGGTCGTCGCGCGGGATGCTCTCGAACGGCACGCGCCGGTCGGCCGGTGTGGTTCCGTATAGGAGACTCGAGTCGTGCGTCCCGGTGAGGTGGAGCATCGGAATCGCGACGCTCTTGTACGCGGCGCGCGGCATCTCCTCCGACATCGACATCGGAATGGCGGCGCGCACGCGCGGGTCGCGGAAAACCGCGTTCATCCCGCCGATCGCCAGCGCCGCATAGGCGCCGATCGAGTGGCCGGCGACGCCGATGCGCGTTGGGTCGACATGTCCGCGGAGCGCTTCCGGCAGGTTGCCTTGCACGACCTGATCGATGACGAAGCTGATGTCGCGCGGGAGCGTCTCCCAGTTTTTCCTGTCGAAGCCGGCGCGGTAGAGATGCCAGAGGCCGTGCTTCGTCACCTCGAGGTCGGCGCCCGGATGGTCGGGGTGGATCGAGACGTAGCCCTGGCTGGCCCACTGCTCGCCGAGATACGAGTAGCCCTCGCTGGAGTTGCCGAGGCCGTGGGAGAAGACGATCAGCGGCGCGAGGCCGGGAGCGTCTTTCGGCGCGTAGATCTTCGCGGCGATCGTCCGCTGCCGCGCTTCGTCACGCCACGTGACTTCGTACGTCTCAACGGTGTACGTTGCTCGCGCCGCAAGCGAAACGAAGAGGGAAACGAGAATGAAAGCTTTCCGCATCACCGCCACGCTCGCGTTACCGGGCGTCGGCATTCGTTTCTGACGCATCAGCGAACGGACCAGGTGCTGCGCGCGTCGCCGTGCTGGCCGGGTCCGTCGACGGTCGAACGGTCTTCGAAGCGCATCGCGACGAGGGGGTCGCCGCGCGGCGCGAAGGTCCACGTTTCGGTTCGGACGGTGTTGACGTGAATGAAGAGCACGCCCGCCGTTCCTTTGCGCTCGGCTTCGCGGCCACCGGTAATCCGTCGGAGCGGATCCCGCCGGCGTCTTCGTCGACTTCAAAGCTCACGGAGCCGTCGAAGTCGTCGTTCAGGAACCGGCCGTGCGAGTGGCGGCTGCGGTCGAGCTGCACGACGGCGTGCAGCGGCTCGGTCGCGGTCATTCGCTGCAGCGCGTTGCGTGCGTCGCCGACAGCGTCGGCGAATGCGCCGGTGGCAAACAGAAATAGGAAGGTGACGACCGCGGTGCGGCGGTAGTCCATTGGGCTGGCCTCGTTTCTCTACTGCTTCGTCGCGGGTAAGCGCAGGCTTCCAGCCTGTGCGTTACGGAGCGCGGGCGGGGAGACCGCGCCAGACGGGGGCAGAGAAACGGGTGAGCGGCTTCTGGTAGGTGAAGCCGACGAGGGTCAGCGTTACGGTGATCGCAAAGACGAGTGTCGTCACCGCGAACGACTTTGCGGTTTCTTCGACCGCCGCCGCCCGCGCATGCAGGTCGTCGGTGATCGAGATGATCGGGAAGAGAAGCGCGAGGACGCAGATGGTTGCCAGCGTGGCCGCGAGCGACCGCCGCCCGAGGCGTGTCAGTGCCGTAACGGCGAGGACGACCCAGACGGCATTGAGAAAGAGTTCCATTGCGCTAGTCTTGCCTTCATGACCCGCTCACTCCGCTTTCTATTCCTCGTCGTCGCCGCCGCGGCGGCGTTCGCGCAGCCTGCAACGAAGTATCAGATGCCGCCGAAGCCGCTGGCGGACCTCGTCGATGCGCCGGCGTTCCCGGTGCCGGTGGTCGCGCCCGACTCGCAGCGGATGCTGCTCGCCGAGCCGCCGCCGTTGCTGACGATCGCCGACCTCGCGGAGCCGGAGCTGAAGCTGGCGGGCATCCGCTTCAACCCGCAGACGCACGATCAGCCGCGGCAGGTCTACTTCAAGAAGCTGACGTTCGTCGCCCTCGCGAACGGGGCGAAGACCGAGGTCACCGGGCTGCCGGAGAACCCGCGCGTGCGGCACATCGCGTGGTCGCCGGACTCGAAGCGGATCGCGTTCACGGTCAGCATGCCGGGCGGCGTGGAGCTGTGGTCGGCCGGGATGGACGGCAAGGCGAGCCGGGTCGGAAAGGTCATCCTCAATCTGACGCTCCCCGGCGCGCCGTTCCACTGGCTGCCGGACGGCAGCTCGTTCATCGCGCGGCTGATCTATGACGAGCGTCCGCCGGCGCCGCAGGTGGAAGGGCCGCCGGAAGGACCGGTGGTTCAGGAGACCGCCAGACGCAAAGCAGGCGTGCGG
>DASXIH010000398.1:0-3868 GCA_036498125.1 Thermoanaerobaculia bacterium | reverse complement strand
GAGGTGAAGATGCGCATGCCGTCACCGATGGCGACCGGATTGACGAAGAGGTGCAGTTCGTCGATGAGGCCGTGCTCGATGAGCGCGCTCACGAAGCCCGCACCGCCGTAGACGAGCAAGTCCTTGCCGTTCTGCGCTTTGAGCTGGTTCACCGCGGCGACCAGGTCGCCGTTCTCCACGCGGACGTTCTTCCCTTCCATGCTGGAGACGGTCCGGCTGAAGACCACCTTGGGCGTATTCACCATCTTCTGGGCGAACTCGTACTCCGGGCTGTCGGTCTTCACGCTCTCCCAGTAGTTCACGAACCCCGGCGTCATCTTCCGCCCCATCAGGATCGTGTCGCTGGTGTCGACCAGCTCGTTGATGAAGGCGAGGAGCTTCTCGTCCTGCTCCCGCGTCATCCAGTCGAGCTGCCCCTCCGGCCCGGCGACGAAGCCGTCGACCGTGATCTGCATCTGTAGTTTCAGTTTTCTCATGCCTCTACAGACTCCCCTCGAAGCGAAAAATCATCGGTCGTGGGACGCTTCTCAAGAATGAGCGAGGTGGAGGATGGCTTGTTCGATTCGCTCCGGAAGCTCGATCGGAAGAAACCAGTCTCGAGGATAGAGGTAGTCCTCGCCTTCCTCGTCGATCACCCGAACCATGTTGTGCTCTTCGGCCCGAGTATCTGTCAGAAGCTCGTAAATCTTCTTGAGCTCTAGAGACTCTTCGTACTCGTCGTTCCGAATGCAGACCGCGAAGTGTCGTTGTCGTTCGCTCATCGTCTTCATAGCAAACGTTTGATCTTCATCCGGCGCTTGCCGATTCCGTGCGCTTCGAACCAGTGGAGCTCTGCTACCGTGATCGTACCATCCTTGAGACGTACCGTCGCTATCCCCTTCAATTTGCGCCAGTTACCTTTGCCATACAGCTTCACGAGCCGGTCCAGGATGTAAATACCGCGGCCCGACGCGATCGTCTCAGTCGCTCTTATCTCGCTGAGCAACTCGAATCGGAGCATGCGGTAACGCTACCCGACTTACTGGCCGTCGTACATCTCTTCGTTGATCGCGACCTGCGGCAGGCTGACGTTCGCGCGGAGGGCGAGCTTCGCGGGCGGCTCGGCGGGAGCGACGAGGCCGAGGGAAGCGGCGGGAATGGTCGTGATCTCGATCCTGCGCGGGGCGGCGCGCTCGGTCTCGATCTCGGCGATGCCGCTGATCCGGAGCGGCGCGAGGGTGCGGGCGGCGGAGCGGACGACCGGCTGAAGTGCGTCGCGGTCGGCGGGGAGCAGCGGCGCAAATGCGATGACCGGCATCGGCGAGCTCACGCTGCCGACGACACGCAGCTTCGCATTGTTCTGCGCCAGCAGCGGATTCGCCTCGGAGACGAACGCGGCGTCGCTCTTGCCGAAGAGGACGTTTGCGACCGCGGCATCGTCGTCGGTCGCCAGCACGACTCTGGCGCCGGTGCCGCTGTTGTCGCGCAACCCCTCGGCGATCGAGATGCTGCGCCCGCGCAGGTCCTTGAGGCCGCTCGTTGCCGGGACGATCACGACGCGCTTGTACGACGTCCGCCCCTCGCGCGCGAACTGGAAGCGTGGCGTGAGGTCGCTCGCCAGCTCCCCGACGAACTCCGGGTTCGCGATGACGATACCGACCGAGCCGCGGTTGGACGCGAAATAGGCGCGCGCGTCGTCGGCGCGGCGGAACAGCTCGACGTGCAGCGGGACGCTCGAGGCGCTTGCGAGCTGACTCACGTAGGACGACATCGTTTCCGCGAGACGCTTTTCGCTCTCGGCCGGGATGTCGGGGAGGAAGACGAGCACGTTCCGGCGCGGGGTGCTCGACGACGGCTGCGGCGCTTCGGCGACCGGCTGGAGCGCTTCGACGTATCGCCTCGCCGCGCTCTCCGCAGCGGGCGGGAGGCCGGCCGCGAGCGCGCGGTTGAACGCGGTGCGCGCGTCGTCGTTGTTGCCGTTGGCCAGCTCGCCGGTACCTCGGATGAACTGCGCGATAGCGGCGAGGTGATCGTCGAGAGCGACGGCGCGGTCGGTGAGTGCGCGGCCGCCTCGGGGGTCGCTGTTCGCGACCGCCAGCAACGCGATGCCGAGGTCGCGTTTGGCGCGCGGGCAGAGGTCCTCGGTCGCGCCGAGGCTTAGCGTAACTTGCTCGCCCCTCACCCGGCGCTCCGCGCCACCCTCTCCCGGAGGGAGAGGGCATTTTGCGGAGAAGCGAGACAGCACCTCGACCGCGTTCGAGTACTCGCGTTCAGCCAGAGCAATCTCCCCCGAGGCGAGGGCGACTTCGTCCCAGGTTGGATCGGCGGCGAGAGCGGCGGCGAGGTGCGGGCGGGCGTCGCGGGGGCGGCCGGTTTGCCAGAGCAGCAACCCGGCGTCGCCGCGGACGAGCGGGTCGGTGCCGAGTTGCGCGAGAGCGTTCGCGTCGCGTTTGGAGAGGGCGGTCAACAACGGCGTGTCGACGTACTTGCGCGCGGCTTCAAGGTCGCCGCTTCGGAGCAGATTTGCGCCGAGGGCGGAGCGGAGGTCGGCACGGTCCGGGTCTTTCGCGAGGAGCTGTTCGAGCGCGGCGCGTTCGGCGACGAGATCGCCGCGACCGTGGGCGATGAGCGCGCGTTCGAGGGTCGCGGCGCGGTTGTCGGCGGGCGCGTTCGCAATCGCGCGCGCGGCGTCGTCGAGGCGCTTGCGGTGCCGCTCGATGCGCGCGAGAAGGATCATCGAATCGACGTCCGACGCGTTCTCGCGGAGCGACGACGCGGCCGCATCGAGATTGCCGAGCTTCAGCTCCGCGCGGCCGAGGAGGCGCAGCGCGACCGGCTTCGACTGCGCGTCGAAACGCGGCAGCCCTTCGCGCAGCATCTTCGCGGTCTGCGTCGCATCGCCGCGCTTCCAGGCGATCTCGCCGAGGTGGAGGTACGCGAGGGGGAGGGTCGGATCGATTGCGAGCGCGGCGCGGTACTCCTGCTCCGCGCGGTCGGGCTTGTTCCAGTTGAAGTAGATGAAGCCGAGGTTGTAGTGCGCGTCGGCGCTCTTCGGCTCGAGCCTCAGCGACTTCGCATACGCATCGGCCGCCTGCTGCCACCCCTGCTGCTTCATCCAGATCGCGCCGAGGTTCGCGTACGCGCGGGCGTGGATCGGGTCGACGCTCTCGTTCTTCGCGAACGCTTTGTCGATCGGCTCCAGCGCCTTCGAATACGCGCCGAGCGCCTCGGAGTAGCGGCCGGTCTCGAACAGCGCGGCGCCGAGGTTGTAGTACGCGCGCGTGTAGTCGCGATCGATCGCGATCGCTTTCCGGTACTCCTCGATCGCGTCGTCCATCTTGCCGGTCGCATAGAGCGCGTTGCCGAGGCTGAAGTGATGCCGCGCTTCGTTCGGCGCGAGGCGCGTCGCTTCCTGCAACGCGGCGACGGCATCCGCTTCTCGATTCAGAGAGCGGAGGATGGTGCCGCGGAGCGCGTGGAGCGCGGCATCCCGCGGATTCTTCTCCAGCGCCCGATCGACGAACGTCAACGCCTCGGTCGACTTCCCGAGTTGCTGCGCGGCGGCTGCGGCGTTGGAGAGGAGCGTTCGGTCCGACGGCGCCTGCTCGACGCCGCGGACGAAGAGCCTGTACGCCTCATCGACCTTCTGCTGCTGGAACAGGATCGCGCCCGCGTTTGCGTACGCCGAGGCGAGCTGCGGCGCCGCGTCGATCGCCTTCTGATACTTCGCGAGCGCGTCGTCGAGCCGGCCGGCCTCACGCGCGCGGTCGCCCTCCTCCATGAGGCTCCGCGCCACCTCGGGGATGTCTTCCTGACTCCACGCGCAGAGCGGGAGCGCGAGAAGGAAGAGTGCGAGGAAGGCGCGTAGACCGTGCATTCGGAGAGAGCG
>DASXIH010000397.1:0-9232 GCA_036498125.1 Thermoanaerobaculia bacterium | reverse complement strand
GCGAAAGACGGGTCGTTCGAATTCAAGAATCTCTCCGCGGGGTCGTACATCCTCACCGTCAACGCGCCGAACGCGAGCAACCCGGCCGCGAAGAGCTATTTCGAGTCGCGTTCGAACATGGTGTTGAGAATCGAGGACCCGGCACACGCAGGCGGTGACGAGATGACGTTCGATCTTGCCGTGAAGGGTGGAGCGTTCGTTCCGGCGAGGAAGAAGCATGACGTTGCGATGAACGCCATTGGGAACATCAAGGCGCGCCAGAGTGAGGAGAAGCCGAACGAGATCTCGATCGAGATCTTGAACGGCCAGCAGATTCGCGGCAGGCTCACTGTTGCCGCCGTGATGAACGCGGCGCCGATGTAGGGTGCGGCTCTCAGCCGCACCAAGGGCCTTCACCTCGAGATCTGCAGCAGGTGTACCGACGCTTTCGTCTCCGCCCGCGGCATCGGCTGATCCGGCTTCAGCATCGCCCAGAGAATCGTGTTGAAGAGCGCGTCGTCGATGCGGTCGGGGGCGCTGAGGTCGAGGTGTTTCGAGAGCTCCGAGGCCGCGGTCTTCGGCGGGTTCTTCTCGTCCAGGCTCGCCTCGGGGGTTAGGGCGGTGTACGGGCGCAGGTCGGGAGTCGAGGCGAAGACGTCGGCGAAAGAGCGGCTGAAGTAGTCGTACTTCGAAAGGCGGCCCATCTTCAGGATGTCTTCGATCGCGGCGAGGACGTCGGTGGTATTCGCGAAGCGGTGGATGGTGCCGGGGCGGTTGTAAGCGGAGATGACGAGCAGCGGACCGCGATGGGAGTCGACGTGGTCGGGGCCGGCCTGGGAGTCGTCCTCCAGGACGAACACGACGGTGTCTTTCCAGTACGGCGATCGCGAGAGCGCCTCGACCATGCGGCCGAGCGCCAAATCGTTGTCGGCCATGTAGGCGGTCGGCGTTCCCATGCCCGCCCGGCCGCCGGCGGTGTGATCGTTGGGAAGGTAGACGAGCTCGAACTGCGGCATGTTGCCGTCGGCGCTGAACTCTTTCAGTTCGTCGATCCAGGCGTCCGCGCGCTTCTGGTCGCGGATGTTGAAGTCGGCGGCCGGGTATTTCATGCAGACGGCGGAGACGTCGGGAGTCTCCGGCCCGCCCTGCGGGCTGATGATGATCTGACCGTAGTCGCGGAACGAGACGCCGGCCTTCTTCGCGAGCGTCCAGAGCCACCCCATCTCCGGCACGGAGTCGTCGTCGCCGCCGGTGTCCGCGCGCCGGTCCGAGTACATGGACGGCACGACCTTTTCGTCGTAGTCGGTCACATACGCCGCCGTCGACCAGATGTGTCCCTGCGCGCTCACCTCGGCGTTGGTGAAGAAGCGGTCGAAGAGGCCGAAGCGGAGCGCGAGGGCCCGGTGGTTTGGCGTCGAGCGGTGGTCGAAGAAGACGAGGCTCGGATCGCCGTCTACCTCTTTGAGGTCTCCGAAGAGCTGGTCGTACGTGCGGTTCTCTTTGATGATGTAGACGACGTGTTTGAACGGCGGGTACGCCTGCGTGCTCCGCTTGACGTTCCAGTTGTTCGCGGCGGCGACGCGGCGCGTGTACGCGGCGAGGGACGCGGCGTTCTCTTTCGTCTTCGTGATGCGCAGCGTGCCGTTGAGTTGCCCGAGGTCGTATTCGAGCGGGCGCTCGATTCCTTTGCCCGGTGTCGGGCCGCCGGGATTGGCGTGGCTGCCGTGCCCCTTGCCGTTCAGGACGAGGAGCTCCGAGGAGGTGGTGAGGATCGCGGCCGGATACCAGTCGGTCGGGATGCGGCCTTTCAGCGTGCCGGTAGCCGTGTCGAACACCGCGACCGCGTTGTTGTCTCCCTCGGCGACGAAGAGCGTGGCGCCGTCAGGCGACAGCGCGAGTGCATTCGGAGTGCTGCCTTCCGAGGGTGCTTTCGGTGCCGGATCGTCAAAGCGTTTCACCACGCGACGCTTCGCCGCATCGATCACAGCGATGTGATCGCTTCCGCCGAGTGCCACGTAGACGCGCGAGCCGGAACGGTTCGACGCCAGCGCCGAGGGACGGCGCCCCGCCTGGATGCGCGTGCGATGGAACAACGTGCCGTTCGCGCGCGTGCCGAAGACGGAGACCGTGTCGGCGCCCCACGCGGAGACGTAGACGTTCCCGTCCGCGGCCACGTTGACGTCGTAGGGATAGTGATCGGTCGCAAGACGGTCGATGTTCTCGGACTGAAGATCGACGACGGCGAGCGCGTCGCCGACGTTCTCGGCGACGTAGAGGTAGCGGCCGTTCTTCGATACCGCGATCCCCGCCGCATAGCGCGATCCGGTTTTGTCCGCTTTCTGTTTGCCGAGCACGATCTTGCGATCGAACGTGGCCGTGCCGTTCGCCCAGCCGTAGCAGAAGACGGTGTCGTCGTTGCCGCCGGAAACGTAGAGGTGCTTCCCGTCGGGCGAGAATGCCACGCCGTAGAACGCCGCCTCCTGCTTCAGCGTCTGCGTCACGCTGCGACTCTTCAGGTCGACGATCTGCAGCGCCTGTTCGCGGTATCCGCTGAGGACGACGGCGAGGTGGCCGCCGTCCGGCGCGAGCGCCATGCCGATCGGCATGGCGCCGAGGTCGATCGCCTCGCCCGCGGGATCGAGGCGGACGCCGGTCGCGAGCGGCTGCGTGAACTGCGCGGCGGCGGCGGCGCTGCTGAAGAGTAAGAGGAGCGCGAGGTTTTTCATCGTCGGCCTACATCATGTCAAACGTCCAGACGACTCCCTCGCCAATTTCCTGCAAACGGATGATGTACGGCGGCTCTTTGGTGAGCGAGAAGAGCATCCTCGCGGTGCGCACCGGATCCTGGATTTCGACGGTCCACGCCTCGGTGGTCTTCCCTTTTCCGGAGGGAACGCGCTCGCGGCCGATGACGGTGTAGTGCGCCCACGCGACGCCCGAGCGTGGGTCGAAGATCGGGAAGGCGGCGGAGAAGCCCTCTTTCAACGGGAATCCGTCGACGAGGAGGCCGAACAGCCCGCCGTTGAAATCGAACACCGGCTGCGTGAGCGGGATGTTTTTCTCCTGCGTTTTTCCGGCCGTGGTGACCGACGAATGCACGTGGTCCGCCTCGAAGGTGAGGACGCGGTGCAACCCCGCCGGCGTCGTGACCTCGGCGCGGATCGGTCTCATCGACCGGCGGTCGGTTTCGGTGATGAACGTCGTCGTTCCTTCCGGCCCGCTGTCGGTCTGCGTCCGCCGGATGACCGTTTCGTTCACTTCGATCCGATCCTTCCAGACGCCTCCATCGGTTCGATGTCCGCCGGGACTGATGCCGGTCATCTTCCACGCGTTCGAAACGGTTTGGATGAACGACCCGTCGACGCGCGCGTCGCCGGGGAGGATTTGTGCGAACGCCGGCGCGGTGCAAAGGAGAGACGCGAGAACGACCGAACGAAAGTGCATGCGCTGAAGATAGGAGCAACGGCCCCGATCCGCCGCATGCGCGCCGAGAATTGATGGAATCGTGATGACAGGTGATCAGCCCCGCACCACGCGCACCGGGGCGACGAAGCGGTAACCGCGGGCGGGCTCGGTGCGGATGTACCGGGTGCCGTCGTCGCCGAGGGCTTTGCGGAGGAGGAAGACGTTCTGGGTGAGGTTCGACTCTTCCACCCAGATGTTCGGCCAGATCGCGGCGGTGAGCTCCTCGCGCGTCGCGACGCGGCCGGCGCGGCGGAGCAGGAGGAGGAGCAGGCGGAAGGCGGTCGGCGTCAGGTGCACCGGCTGGTGGTCGTCGCTCTGCACGCCGTCGCGGCTGTGAACGAGGAAACCGGGAATGCAGTAGACGGCCGCCTCTTCGCCTCCCGACCGCCGCGCATCGCAGGCACGCTTGGCGCGCTCGAGCGCCACGGCGACGCGCGGCGGATCGAACGGCTTGAGGATGTAGTTCGGTCGCCTCGACGTCGAATGCGCGGAGTGCATAGTGGTCCCACGCCGTCGCAAAGACGATCACGGGTGGACGTTCCACGTCGCGGAGCATGTCGAACGCGTTTTCGGACGCGAGCTGGATGTCCAGGAAGGCGATGTCGGGCATGTCGCGCAGTAGCAGCGTTGCCGCCTCCTCCGCCGATCCCGCCTGGATGATGCGCGAGCAATCGGGATCGGTGCCGATGATGCGGCAGAGGTCCTCGCGTGCGAGCGGCTCGTCGTCGACCACCGCCACGACGTAGTCAGCCATCCGCCGCCTCCCACCGTTCGAGCGGCAGCGTGATCGCGACGCGGGCGCCTTTGTCCGTGCCGCCGGTTTCCAGGCGCGCCCGCCCGTTGTAGAGGTGGAGCAGCCGCGCCTCGAGGTTCTTCAGCCCGACGCCGTGACCCCTTGCTTCCGTGATCTGCGCGAAGCCGTTGCCGTTGTCCTCGACCATCAGCGTCAGGGCGGACGCGTCGACCGATGCGGAGATGGCGATCCGCGTCGGGCCGGAGCCGGTGCGGACGTGCCGGATCGCGTTCTCGACGAGCGGCTGCAGCGACAGCGCCGGCACGAGCACGTCGAGCGCTTCGCCGGCGACGTCGAGCCGGATGTCGAGCTTGTCGCGGAAGCGCAGCTTCTCGATGGCGATGTACTTGTCGAGGATCTCGAGCTCGGAGCGGAGCGTCAGCCGCTCACCCGCTCGCTGCTTCAGTGCGTGGCGCAGGAGATCCGACAACCGCACCATCGTCGTCCGCGCAACCGCCGGATCGCGCTCCATGAGGATCCCGATCGAGTGGAGCGTGTTGAAGAGAAAGTGCGGCTGGAGCTGCATCTTCAACGCGCGCAGCTCGGAGTCTTTGAGCCGCAACGCCAGCTCCGCGGCGTCGGCCGCCGCCTTCGTCCGGCGTTGAAACTCGACGAGCGCCTGCGCCGCGACGACCTGCGCGAGATACAGCCAGAAGTTCTGGAACTCGTACGACGCCAGCACCATGAGGAACCCGTGCCCATAGGTGACCGGAAGCGGATCGTCGAAGTGCGCCAGCCCCGTTCGGATGATGCAGTAGGCGAGGTGGAAGAGGGCGAATCCGGCGACGTACAGCGGAATGCGGACGCGCAGCCGCAGCGCGCTGATGCGAAACGCCCACGAGACGACGAATGGCGTCAGCAGCGCGCACGTCCAGTAGTTGAATGTGGCGCGCATGACGAGGATGTGGTTCGGCAGGTGACGGTCGTCCGTCAGCAGGAGGTGGATCGTCAGCAGCGACGCGATGCCGGTCCAGATCGCGAAGTTCAGCAGAAGACGCCGCGGCGTCCACGAAAACTTCATGACGGCATCATAGAGATCCGCCGATCACGATTTTCTCAATTCACGGTTACACCAGACGCAGCTCGATCCACTGCGGTCGAGGCGTGACATCAATACTCAGTAGGCGCTCAGTAGACGCTACTTGAGCTCCACCGGCGTCGCGCGGTAGCACTCCGGATACACCTTCTTCAGCGCCTCGATCTTCGGCATGTCGTTGAAGGCGATGTACGGCTGGGTCGGATGGTGGATCAGGTAGTCCTGGTGGTAGTCCTCGGCCGCGTAGAACGCCTTCAGCGGCTCGACCTTCGTCGCGATCGGACGGCCGAAGACTCTCGCGGCGTTGAGTTGCGCGATGTACGCCTTCGCGATCCGCTCCTGCGCCGGCGACGCGAAAAAGATCTCGGAGCGGTAGCTCGGTCCGCTGTCAGGACCCTGGCGGTTGATCTCCGTCGGGTCGTGCGCGACTGAGAAGTAGAGCCGGAGTAGCTGGCCGTACGAGATCTGCTTCGGATCGAACGTGATCTGGACCGCCTCGGCGTGTCCGGTGGTCTCGGTGCCGACCATTTCGTAGTGCGCGGTCGACGCCTCGCCGCCCGAATAGCCGGCGACGACCTTCGTCACGCCTTTGACGTGCTCGAACATCCCCTGCATCCCCCAGAAGCATCCGCCGGCGAGCACTGCCGTCTCGGACCGCTTCGCCTCGGCTGCGGGCGTGTCGACCGCCGGCGCCGGGATCGTCCGGTTGATCGTCTCCGCGCGCAGGCCGCAGCCGGCCGCGAGGATCGAGGTGAGGAGCAGGGCGTGAATACGAGTCTTCATGTGACCTCCGTGAACGCTACGGGTGCATTCGGTAGCTGGTCGTATCAACCGCGAAACCGACGAAATTGTGTCAGAGTTCCGTAACTGTTATGTCGAAAGTCGTCGTCCGCGCATTCTCTCTCTCACTCGATGGCTTCGGTGCCGGGCCCGACCAGGATCTGGAACATCCCCTCGGCGTCGGTGGTCCCGAGATGTTCAATTGGTTCTTCCACACCCGCACCTGGAACGCGATGCAGGGGAATCCCGGTGGCGAGACGGGGGCTGACGACGAGCTCGCGTCGCAGGCGTTCGACAACGTCGGCGCCTGGATCATGGGCCGCAACATGTTCGGTCCCGTCCGCGGGCCGTGGCCGGACGACAATTGGAAGGGGTGGTGGGGCGAGGAGCCGCCGTACCACGTCCCGGTGTTCGTCCTGACACACCACGAGCGCGAGCCGCTCGAGATGAAAGGCGGGACGACGTTCTACTTCGTCACGGACGGCTTTGAATCGGCGCTGGAACAGGCGAAGAAGGCGGCCGGTGGGAAGGACGTCCGCATCGGCGGCGGTGTGGCGACGATCCGCCAGTACCTGGGCGCCGGTTTGATCGACGAGTTGCATCTCGTTCTCTCCCCCGTCCTCCTCGGCCGCGGCGAGCACCTGATGCAGGGCCTCGACCTACGCGCCCTCGGCTACGAGTGCGCCAAGCACGTTGCCGGCTCGCGCGCCGTCGCGCACGTCTTCCTACGGAAAGGCTAAGTACAGAGGGGAGCGGACGTCTCGTCCGCTCATGCCGCGCGGGAGCGCGGCTGCCGCAGCGCCTGGGCGGACGAGACGTCCGCTCCCCTTGCCGAGCCGGTTGAACGCCTACACTACAATCCCGCGTCATGCGTCGATTTGCCCTCCTCGCTCTGCTCATTTCTCTCCCCGCCTTCGCGGGCGACGCTCCTTTCGGCGACCTGCGCTGGCGGCTGATCGGACCGTTTCGCGGCGGGCGGGTGCTCGCGGTGACCGGCGTTCCGGGCGAGCCGGAGCATTTCTACTTCGGCAGCGTGAACGGCGGCGTCTGGGAGACCAACGACACCGGCCGGACGTGGCAGCCGGTGTTCGACGGCCAGGGGATCGGCTCGATCGGGGCGATCGCGGTGGCGCCGTCGAGTCCGCGGGTGATCTACCTGGGCAGCGGCGAGGCCGACATGCGCTCCGACATCGCGCAGGGCGACGGGATGTACAAGTCGGCCGACGGCGGCAAGTCGTGGACGAAGATCGGTCTGTCCGACTCGCAGCAGATCGCGCGCATCGCCGTCCATCCGTCGAATCCCGATCTCGTCTACGTCGCGGCGCTCGGGCATCCGTACGGACCGAACGCGGAGCGCGGCCTGTTCCGGTCGAAGGACGGCGGGAAGTCGTGGCAGCGGATTCTGAGCCGGAACGATGACGATACCGGCGCGGTCGACGTGCGGCTCGATCCATCGAACCCGAACATCATCTACGCCGCGCTCTGGCAGACGCGCCGGACGCCGTGGAGCATCTATCCGCCGTCGAACGGCCTGGGCTCGGGCCTGTTCAAGTCGACCGACGGCGGCGACACCTGGACCGAGATCAAGGGTCACGGCTTCGCGGAGAAGCCGGGAAGGATCGGCATCGCGGTCGCGGCCTCGCAGCCGAATCGCATCTATACGGTGGTCGACGCGCCGGAGGGGGGCATCTACCGCTCCGACGACGCGGGCGCGACGTGGACGCGGTCGAGCAGCGACTCGCGCGTCTGGAGTCGCGGCTGGTATTTCGGTGAAGTCGACGTCGAGCCGAAGAACGCCGACGTGGTCTACTCGATCAACGTCAACGTCTATCGCTCCGACGACGGCGGCAAGACGTTCGTGCCGGTGAAGGGCGCGCCGGGCGGCGACGACTATCACTCGCTCTGGATCGATCCGCAGCACCCGGAGCGCCGCATCCTCGGCGTCGATCAAGGCTGCGTCGTCTCGGTGAACGGCGGGACCACTTGGTCGAGTTGGTTCAACCAGCCGATCGGCCAGTTCTACCACGTCATCACCGACAATCGATTTCCGTACTGGGTCTACGGCGCGCAGCAGGACTCCGGCGCCGCCGGCGTGCCGAGCCGCACGAACGTGGTCGACGGCATCAACATCACGCAGTTCCGCGAGGTCACGGCGGGCGGCGAGAGCGACAACATCGCGCCCGATCCGAACGATCCGGAGATCCTCTACGGCGGCCGCGTCGAGAAGCTCGACACGCGGACGTACCAGACGCAGTCGATCGATCCGACGATTGCGTATCCGAACGTCGACCGCCACACCTGGACGCTGCCGCTCGTCTTCTCGTACCGCGACTCGCACGTCCTCTACTTCGCGAACCAGCGCGTCTTCCGGACGGACGACGGCGGCAATCACTGGACGGTGATCAGCCCCGATCTGACGCGCACCGATCCGGGGATTCCGGCGAATCTCGATGCGACCACGGGCGCGCTGAAGGCGGGGCCGGGCTCGCGCTTCGGCGTCGTTTACGCGATCGCGCCGTCGCGCCTGGCGGATCACGACATCTGGGCGGGCACGGACGACGGCCAGATCTGGCGCACGCACGACGAAGGGGCGCACTGGGACAACATCACTCCTCCCGCGCTCACCGGCTGGTCGAAGGTCGGCATCATCGACACGTCGCATTTTGACGCGGAGACGGCCTACGCGGCCGTCGACCGCCACCGACTCGAGGACGTGCGGCCGTACATCTACCGCACGCACGACGGCGGCAAGCATTGGGACCTCATCGTGAACGGGATCCCGACCGGTAGTTTCGTGAACGCCGTGCGCGAGGACTCCGCGCGCAAAGGGCTGCTGTACGCCGGCACGGAGAAGGGGATGTACGTCTCGTTCGACGACGGCGATCACTGGCACTCGATGCAGCTGAATCTCCCGATCACCTCGGTGCGCGACATCGACGTGCACGGCAACGATGTCGTGATCGCGACCCACGGCCGCGCGTTCTGGGTCATGGACGACGTCTCGCCGCTCCGTGTGGCGCCGGCAATCCTGCCGGCGGCTTCTCCGTTCCTCTTCCCCCCCGCCATCACCGTCCGCGAGCGCGGCGCCGGCTTCACCGGCTCGCCGATGCCGAAGGACGAGGCGCTCGCCGCGAATCCGCCGAGCGGCGCGTACATCGACTATCTCCTTCCCTCCGGCG
>DASXIH010000396.1:0-3560 GCA_036498125.1 Thermoanaerobaculia bacterium | reverse complement strand
CCGGGGATGTCGCGTTTGTTGTACTGAATGACGATCGGGATGTCGTTCGGGTCGAGGTTGTTCTCTTCGAGGTTCTCGAGGAGGTTCGCGAACGACTCACGCGTCGCGTCGACCATCGCCGGCTGCGAGTCGGCGACGAAGACGACCGAGTCGGCGCCTTTCAGCACCAGCTTGCGCGTCTCGTTGTAGAAGACCTGGCCGGGGACGGTGTAGAGCTGGATCTTGAGGTTGAACGCGCCGACCTTGCCGATGTCGACCGGGAGGAGGTCGAAGAAGAGGGTGCGGTCGGTCTTCGTCGCGAGCGAGAGCATCTTCCCCTTCTGCTTGGGGTCGAGCTTGTCGAAGATGACCATCAAATTCGTCGTCTTCCCGCACAGCCCGGGGCCGTAGTAGACGATTTTCGCGGTCATCTCCCGCGTCGCGTGATTGAACAGGACCATCGGTTCCTCGCCGTGAGTTTGAGGGCGAGAGTATCGCATAATCCCACCCGTGGAGGACGAGCCGGTCGAGATCCCGATCGAAGACACGCTCGACCTACACCCCTTTCGTCCCAACGAGATCCGCGACGTGACGCGCGAATACCTGGAGGAGGCGAGACGCCGCGGATACCGGCAGGTGCGGCTCATCCACGGCCGCGGAATCGGCGTCCAGCGCGAGAACGTCCAGTCGCTGCTCCGGACGCTCGACTTCGTCGAGGCGTATCACGATGCCGACGGATCGGGCGGGGGATGGGGAGCGACGGTTGTGGTGTTGAAGTTGTAGGAGTCTAGCCAATGTCCACACTTTATGAAGAGCTGAGCCGCGTCACGACGTACGACTACACCGAGGAGGACGTGCGGGAGTTCGAAGCGCTGCACGCCGAGATTCGGGAGTTGAAAGCGCAGCGGAACGCGGTCATCGTCGCGCACAACTACTACCGTCCCGAGATCCTGAAGATCGCGGACTTCGTCGGAGACTCGCTGGAACTGGCGCTCATGGCGTCGAAGGTCAAAGACGCCGACGTCATCGACTTCTGCGGTGTCCACTTCATGGCGGAGACCGCGAAGATCCTGAATCCGACGCGCACCGTGCTCCTGCCGAACATCCTCGCCGGATGCCAGCTCGCCGACTCGGCGCCAGCCGAGGACTTGAAGGCGAGGACCGAGGAGCTGCGTAAGCAGTATCCCGACCTGGCCGTCGTTAGTTACGTGAACACCACGGCCGCGGTGAAGGCGCTCTCCGACGTCATCTGCACGTCGGGAAACGCGGTGAAGGTCGTCCGGTCGCTGCCGAACGTGAACATCCTCTTCGTCCCCGATCGCAACCTGGCGAACCACGTGGCGCAGCAGGTGCCGGAAAAGAACATCATTCCGTGGGAAGGCTTCTGCTACGTGCACCAGCAGATCACGCCGGAGGAAGTGAGCCGGATCCGCGAGAACGATCCGGAGCTCGAGATCCTGGTCCATCCCGAGTGCCGGCCGGACGTCGCGAAGCTCGCGGACGCCGTGCTGTCGACCAGCGGGATGGTGAAGTACGCGAAGGAGCGGCCGTCGTCGCGCTTCCTCGTCGTCACCGAGTGCGGCCTCAGCGACCGGCTCGCGATGGAAGTCCCCGACAAGACGTTCATCAAAGGGTGCAAGCTCTGCACGTTCATGAAGGTGACGTCGCTGGAGGACGTCCGCGACTCACTGCGCGACCTGAAATACGATATCGAAGTCCCCGAAGACATACGCGTTCCGGCGGAACGCGCGCTGCGGCGGATGTTCGAGGTGACCGAAGGAGAGCCCGGGAAAACCAACTGACAGGGGAAGAAGGAGACGGTATGAAGTTTCGAGGCATCTTTACCCTTCTCGCCATTCTCGTGGTCGTGGTCGGATACGCAGCCGGATGCGCGACCGGCGGACAGCCGCACATGCAGGCCGCGCTCGATCATCTCCAGTCCGCGCGTTCCGAGCTGCAGGCCGCGAACACGAACAAGGGCGGCCACCGCGAGCGAGCGCTCGATCTCGTCGACCAGGCAATCGGTGAAGTCCGCGCCGGCATCGACTTCGCGGCTTCGCATTAGCAGAAGGAGGCGATCATGAAGAACCGTCTGTTCCCGATCCTCACCCTCGTCGTTCTCCTCGGCGGCAGCTTCGTCGCGGGCCACGTCCACGCGGCGCAGAACCGCATGGTTGCCGCCCGCGACCAGCTCCGCGCCGCGCGCAGCGAGCTCCACGCCGCAGTCGCCGACAAAGGCGGCCACCGCGAGCGCGCCATGCAGCTCATCGACAGCGCCATCGCGCAAGTCGATGACGGCATCGCCTTCGCGCGCGGGCACTAGTGTGGCGCCGGCAATCCTGCCGGCGCGATCATCGAATGAGCTCTTAGCGTCAAAACGTTATGATGTCTCATGGCCAGCCCCAAACGATCCACGATCTACTTCGACCCCGACATCCACCGGGCCTTGCGCTTGAAAGCGGCCGCGAGCGATCGTTCCATTTCCGACGTCGTGAACGATGCGGTTCGCCAGACGTTGTCTGAAGACGCGTCTGATCTGGAGGCGTTCGAAAAGCGTCGCCGGGAACCAAGTCTCGACTTCGAAGCGGTGGTCTTGAGGTTGCGCCGCAGTGGCAAACTATAAAGTTGTCATCAAGCGATCGGCCGCCAAAGAGCTCGAAGACATTCCAGGTAAGAAGGATCGGGAGCGGATCGTCCGGCGCATCGAGGCGCTCGCCTCGAATCCGCGACCGTCCGGAGTCGAGAAGCTCTCGGGCGTCGGCGAAAAGTATCGGATCCGGCAGGGAAACTTTCGAGTTGTTTACGAGATTCAGGATGACGTTCTTCTCGTCACCGTCATTCGTATCGCTGATCGTAAAAACGTCTACCGGCGAAGAGGAAACTGAATCCTCACTTACAAATCAATTGATCCACCCCGATGACGTCGTCGCGGACGTCGTCGAGGTCGGCCTTGATGCTGCCGAGGATCTTCTGGAACTCGGGGTCGGTCTGGAGGGGCTGGAGCCAGGGGTGCTTCACTAGGGAGTACCAGCTGTGCTGGCCGTTGTCGTACGCCTTGCGTAGCCACTCGATCGCCTTGGCGTTGTCGCCGAGCTTCGCGTAACAGAGCGCGACGCGGACGGCTGCCCAGTGGTTGTGGTTCGCGTCGTCGGTGAACGACTGGAGGAGCGCCTCGCACGCGGCGCGGTCGCCGCGGGCGGCAGCGATCATGGCGCGCAAGCTTTTGCCGAGGTAGCTCTTCGGGACGAGCGTCGTCGCGGCGGCGGCTTCGCGCTCGGCGTCGGGAAGATTGCCGAGGAGGATGAACGCGTAGCCGCGGATGTCGTGGCCTGCGAGCGCGGTGTCTTTTGACGCGAGGGCGTACTTCGCCGCGTCGAGCGCTCCCTCGGGGTCGATCATGTTGAGGTTCAGGTAGCCGCGCGTCTTCGCCTCGTTCGACTGCGGATCGAGCCGCACCAGGCGGTCGAGCGGACACTGCGCCTTCTGCAGGTCGCCGGTCGACACGAAGTAGGAAGCGAGCACCCAGATGCCGCCGGTCTCGTTCGGAGCGAGCCGTAATGCCGCGAGATTTTCACGCGTCG
>DASXIH010000395.1:0-8729 GCA_036498125.1 Thermoanaerobaculia bacterium | reverse complement strand
GGGATCGTCACGTTCGCGCCGACTGCTTCGATCAGTCCACCGCGGATCAGCACCGTGCCGTTCGCGATGTCAGGTCCGCTCGCCGGGTGCACCGTGGCGCCGGTGATGGCGTAGACGCCGGGCGCCTGGGCATGGGCCGCGAGCGGCAGCAAGAGGAGAAGGCAGGGCAATACAGAAGTCCACCTCGACCGCATCTGCACCTCCGAAGCCGCGCATCATATGCGGCTCCGCCGTCACTTCGGCAGGGCTGACGTTGCGGCGATGAAAATTTTCCGGAGTTGCAGTACCCTCATCCCCTCCCATGGTCCTCTTCAACTACGCGACCAAAGAGATCACGGCGAAGATCGTGTACTACGGGCCGGGACTCTGCGGAAAGACGACGAATCTGCAGTTCATCTACGATTCGTTGCCGTCGAACAGCAAGAGCAAGATGCTCTCGCTCGCGACGAAGACGGACCGCACGCTCTTCTTCGACTTTCTCCCCCTCGACCTCGGCAAGATCCGCGGGATGCGGACGAAGCTCCAGCTCTACACCGTCCCCGGTCAGGTCTACTACAACTCGACGCGCCAGCTCGTGCTGAAGGGCGCCGACGGGATCGTCTTCGTCGCCGACTCGCAGGACTTCGCGCTCGACGCGAACCTCGAGTCGCTGCAGAACCTCGAGGACAATCTCAAACGGCAGGGCGTCCGGATCCGCGAGATCCCGATCGTCATGCAGTACAACAAGCGCGATCTGCCGAACGTCATGCCGGTCGCCGAAATGAACGCGGAGATCAACAAGACGCTGCAAGGACCGTCGTTCGAGTCGGTGGCCACGACCGGGATCGGCGTTGAAGAGACTCTGAAGGGGATCACGCAGCTCGTCCTCGCGCACCTGATCAAGAAGTACAACCTCGAAGGCTCGGAGCCGCTCGACCGCGACATCCAGATCCTCAATGCCCCCGCCGAGCGCGCGCCGGGCGCCGACTCGCTCTGGGAAGACGTCGACGAAGCGCCTGCGCCAAAGGCGGCAGCTCCGAAGCCGGCGCCGAAACCGGCCGTCAAACCTTCGGCCGGTTTCGTCATCGACGATGACGCGGATGACAGCATCCCCCTGGTGGCGACCGAGTTGGTCGGCTCGAAACCAGCCGCCCCTGCGCCGCCGCCGGTCCAGGAGAACCCGTTCGAGGACGTGACCGACTACTTCGCGACGTCCGGTCCCGCGCCCGGTCTTCCTGACCTGATGACCGAGGTGCCGATGGCGTCGATTGAGATCCCGCTGCCTGCCGGCATCCTCGACTCGCTCCCGCAACTCGAGGCGCAGATGGCAACCGTCACCACGCCGCCCGCCGAGCGCCGCGCGAACGACGGTCTGGTGAAGGAAGTCAGCATCCCGCTGAATCTCTCACTCGACGAGATTCGCAATCACCGCCGGCTCCGGCTGAAGATCACGATCGACGTGAATCTCTTGCCGTGAGTCAGAGCGCAGTGGGCAGAGCGCAAAGCGCAGGAGAAATGCGGGAGAACCCGGAACCGTTGTCGCTCGCGCCGGAGGAGTGGTCGAGTGGTTTAAGGCAGCGGTCTTGAAAACCGCCGTACGGGTAACCGTACCGTGGGTTCGAATCCCACCTCCTCCGCCAAACTGTCTCCGCAATTGAAACGAAGTCGCCCCTTTCCTCACTACCTGTCAAAAGGAGGGGCACATGTACAAGCTTCTTAGTCTCAGCGTTGCCATGGCAGTCGCGCTTCTGCTGACCAGCGGGTGTTGTACGCCGTCGGCGGTCATCGGCTCTCAACCCGTCCCGATCACCGGCCAGCACACCGACTCATGGTGCTGGGCAGCGAGCGGTGAGATGACGATGAACTTCCTCGGCGCAAACCCGGCCGTTGCCCAGTGTGATGAGGCAAACAGGCGTTTCGGGAAATCGGATTGCTGTAATAGTCCAACGCCTGCTGAGTGCATCAACGGTGGCTGGCCGGAATACGATAAGTACGGCTTCACCGCCAGCGTCACGTCCGATGCGCCGTTGTCGTTCGCCGAGATCCAGAACCAGATCTATTGTCGGCGCGAGCCCTTCGCGTTCTCGTGGCACTGGTCAGGGGGCGGTGGACACATGATGGTTGTGTCGGGCTACCTGGTCTTGAGTGGACAGCAGTACGTGACGATCAACGACCCCGAGCCCTGGATGACGACGGGCGGTGGATCGCAGCGGATATCGCTGTACACCGACTACGTTTCCGGGAGCGGCTATACGCACTGGAACGACTACTACAACATCACGAAGAAGTGAGGAGGCGATCATGAAACGGATCACGATGGTCTTTACGATTCTCCTTGCCATCCCGCTCCTGGGACAGAGTGTCGACCGGGGACGAGAAGATATGAAGGAAGCGACCCGCACCGCCACTGAAGCTCTCGCGACGCTACAGGGTCTCGCGGAGAAGAATCCCGCCGTCATCGGCCTCAGGGCCGATGAAGCCAAGACCGCCCAACTCGGGACTCCGCTCCGGGTCTACTGGGTCGGTCTGGAAGCGCTGAAGAATTACAGCGCCGGCACAGACCCGCAAACGCTCTTGCAGGACATGAAGACGGTCTTCTACCCCGTCACCGTGGGAACGAGTGTTCGCTCCTCCATTACCGTCAAAGAGCGCAACTCGAAACTGGTTGCTACCGATTTCGGGCAATCGGAGTTAGCGAAACGAGTGACAAACGCACGTGGTGCCGGCGACGGCATCCTGGTCCGCGTGCCTGCGCTGAACAGTTACTTCGTCGGCACGATGAGCGGTGGCGCTCTCGTATTGACGCCGATCGCGGACGTGCCCGGTACGGAACTGCGCGCTAACGTCGCCGCCCCCGCTGATGCCGTTTTCACCGTATTGGCAGGACGCGCGCGTGCCTCCAACGGACTGCCAACCTGACGCTGCCTTACGACGGGCGCCGCGTCGAGTCAGACGCGACGCTCGTTTCTTTCACTCAGTAGCTGTTCGGGGGTCCCGCCAGCGGGCGGGTCCCCTCGAGACGTCAGTGGTGCTGATGTTCGCCCTTGGGCAGCGCGGTAGAGCCGTCGGACCAGCGACGCACGGGAACGACCAGGACGGTCGGTTCGAGTGGACCACCGTCCTTGCCGATCACGGGGGAGCCTTCCAAGCCCGCTCCCCACAGTGCGGCTTGGCCGTGCGGGACGAAATACATCACATGTGGCAGCCACGGACCATCCGCGCCGTTCAAGTAGCCCTGTTTCGACAACATGAACGAGAGCGAACCGGCCTCGGGTTCGACGAACTCGTGACTTGCGAGGGCCTCGCGGACCTTCGCCATGATCCGCACTTTGTCGAGGCCGGCCAGCGCCCACTCCGTACGCTTCATGAATTGCGGTAACACGCTGCGTACCGCCGCTGCGTTGAGGCAGTCCGGTCCGCGAGTTTTTGGGTTCCAGAACTCCGGATCGTCGAAACCAGCGTCCCAAGAACGTTCGACGAAACAGACGAAGCCGTTGCCGCCCTTGACCGCGGTCTCGTAGCCGCGGGTGCCGAGAACGAGCACCGTGGCGTTGGCCGAAATCGAAGGCGGCGCTGCGGTGCGCGCCAGCGCGATCTCGTCCTTCGCGTCGGCGATCCTGTACTCAGCGACGGGCGCCATCACGGCGTAAGGTGGGGCGTCCTTCGCCTGCGCACCGGCTGAGCTGCGCGGAAGGAGAGGAAGAAGAAACAGGGACAACATTACGGTCTTGTTCATAACCTCGCTCCGGTCCCGAGGATACGCGCACGGCAGGAAACCGTTATTTCAGGCGCGTCGATTTACTCGTTGCAGTCGCGACCGATTTGCCATCCGCGGCGGAAGTCAAGGCATCCGCTCCCTTGTCGGTGCTAACGTATGAGAAACAAAAGCGGAGGAGCGATGAAAGAACGGGTCGTTGCGGCGTCTCTGGTCCTGTTTGCCTTTTCAGTTTCGGCGCAGGTTTACGACAAACCCACTTCATCGATCCGAAAGGGCATCATTCCGATCGTTGGCTCGACGGCCGGTGCGAACGGAGCTCATTTCAAGACATCGCTGCGCATTTATGCGGCGCCCGACGCGCACGGCAAGATCGTCTTCCATCCCCTCGGCACGATCGCCAGCGACAGCGATCCCTCCATGCCCTACTCCTTCGCGCCAAATGCGCACGTCGTCACGGACTACCTGGAATGGCCCGACGTCGTCGCCGCCATGGGGCAGACCGGCCTCGGTACGCTCGACATCGTCCCCGACGCGAACGGTGGGAACTTTCTCCCGCAGGTGATCACGCGCGTCTACAACGACACCCCGAACGGGACGTTCGGTACCGAGGCACCCATGGTGCTGCCTCGCGACTACTTCTACAACATCTACGCGCCTCCGAGCCAGACGCCGTCCGGACTGGTCCTCTTCGGCGGGCGAATGACCGTCTCGCCGATGGGGCCGAACTATCGCCGTAACATCGGCATGCGGACACTTTCGGACGTCCAGATCGTCGCCGTCATCCTGCGCAAGGATGGCAGGCAAGAGACCTCGCCTCCCCGCACCTTCCCGGGGGACTACTCGTTCATGATGCCGGTCGAGCAGTTCGCGCAGCAGATGTTCACCGGCGCGAACGCCACGGCGCCTCTCACCTCCGACGATGGTCTGGCCATCAACGCCTCGCCGGGTCGGGCCATCACGTACTACACGTACACGGATAACCGCACCAACGATCCCGCGCTCGTGGTGTCGCCGGCGGAGGAAGTGAACGTCATGCTGCAGCAGGTGCCGAACCCGTAGCTGCTGTCCGTCTTGATGGTGTTACCTTAAGACCATGCTTCCAATCCGGTCGCGAGTGGTCTTTCTGCTGCTATTTGTGTCAGCTCCCGCCTTCGCGCAGGTCAAGATTGATTCGATCGAGATCAATCAGGCGATCGGCGTTCAGAAAGACGGCCACCTCAAGTTCGTCGCCGGAAAAGACACCGTCGTCCGGGCGTTTCTCGATGCGCCGGCTACGATCGACGAATCGAAGAGCCACGCGACGATCAAACGCGACGGACATGTCGTGGCGACGATTCCGCCGATCGCGACGCGCGAGCCGGTGAGCGTCGTCGACTTTCTCTGCCCGACCCGTGCGGCGTGCGGAAACTGGGCGGCGGGGAGCTACGAATTCGACGTGAACGTGAACGGCGCGACGAAATCGACGCACGGGACGAAGTACGCCTTCGTCGAGCGCGCCACGCTGCGCATTCTCGCCGTCCCCGTGACGGCGAACTACGGCGGGACGGTCGTGCCGCTGACGGACTCTCGATGGAAGACGTTCAGCGACTACATCCGCCAGACGTATCCGGTCGCCGCGGACAAAGTCATCTGGGCGACGCGCGAGCCGTTCGACGCCGGCGACCGGCGCTTCGACCTCGAGACGGAAGACGGCCAGGAACAGCTGTGGGACGAGCTGGCGAAGCTCGTCCCGGAATCGTGCGCCGGAAATCCGGATGAAGAGGGTTGCTACACGCAGGTCTTCGGGTTCATCCAGGCGCGCCCCGAGGTCTACCCGAACGGGACGCTGCAGGGCTTCACGTACGGCATGCCGGCGAACATCGGCGTGGCGACCGACGACGATGCCGCCGGCACGGTCGCGCACGAGATCGGCCACACGTACGGCCTCGGCGACACATATGACGGCGGCGGCTTCGCGTGCGACGTCAATCCGGCGCCCGACGAGTTTCGCGGCACGAAGCTCACGCTCAAAGACGAGGGCGACGAGGCCGATACGGAAGAAACGGAGGTCGCGTGCGGGCAGGGACGCGTCGCGCTCGACGGCGTCAGTGCGACGAAGGTTCCGGCCGCGCACCATCCGTACGAGGTCGGCGGCCGCGGCGCCCTCCCCGATTCGGGCGAGTACATGGGCTCGAAGGGGAAGCAGGAGCAGTTCTGGACGTCGCAGGACGCGTACGACCACCTCTTTGATCAGCTCGCGCCGGCGCCGCACTCCAAAGACGCGAAACCGCATCGGTACGTCCAGTGCTTCGGCGCGATCCACCGCAGCGCGAAGTCGGCGGACGACGTGCGCATCGAGCCTTGCTGGACCTTCTACGATCGCGACGCCATTCCGAGCACGACCGGCGAATACGAGGTGGCCGCCGTCGACGCGAACGGAAACGTGCTCGCCACAACCGCACTCAAGCCCGATTTCGATCCGGTCCCGCCGAAGGGACGGAAGTCGAAGCACCTCGCATGGGGCGCTTTCGAAGGCGTCTTGCCATTCGCGAAAGACGTGGCCAAATTGCAGATCCTTCGCGATAAGACGGTGCTGCGCGAGCTGCCGGTCAGCAGCCACGCGCCGGTCGTGAAGAGGGTCGCACCGGAAGCAAAGAGCCGCGTGCGGGGAAAACTGACATTCACGTGGGATGCGAACGATGCGGATGCGAACACGCCTCTGGTCTATCAGGTCGACTACAACGCCGGATCGAGGTGGGAAGTCGTCCGCCGCGATCTGACGGAGAAGCAATTCACGATCGATTTCGCAGCGATGCCCGGCGGCCCGCACGCCAGACTTCGCGTGTGGGCGAGCGACGGCATCCTCTCGTCGTCCGCGGAGAGCGCCGAGTTCAGTGTGCCCGCGAAAGCGCCGCAGGTAGCGATCGAGCCGCTACCGAACAACGGCGTCTACCAGGCTGGTGACGACATCATCCTCGACGGCGACGCCACCGACCTGCAGGACGAGGAGATCAAGGAATCGCAACTCCGCTGGAGCGCCGACGGCCGTTCCCTCGGACGCGGTACGCCGCTGAAGGTCTCCCACCTCAAGCCAGGCAAGCACACCATCAAGCTGGCCGTGACGAACTCCCGCGGAAAGACAGGCTTCGACACCGTAACCGTACGCGTGGTGGCGAATCGTTAGCGGCCTGTTAACCGATCCTCGGACTCCCACGTTGTAGCCGCATGCGTTGGATTCTGCGCGCCGCCGGCGCGCTTGCCGTACTTCTCTCCATGGTGCCGGTGTCGGCTGCCGTCGTTCCGGACGCCGACATCCGGGCGATCCTGAGCGAGAGGATAGGTGGCCAGAAGGGAGTGGGGATCGTCGTCGGCATCATCGATCCGCACGGGCAACGGATCGTCTCTGCCGGCGGATTCGACGGAAAGACACTCTTCGAGATCGGCTCGGTGGCGAAGGTCTTTACGGCGCTCCTGCTGTCAGACATGGTCGAGCGCGGAGAGGTGAAGCTCAATGACCGCGCCGCACACGACCTGCCGATCACGTTTGCCGAGCTCGCAACCCACACCTCGGGGCTGCCGTTCATGCCTCCGGTCGACGTCGCCACTCGGGCGCAAATGTACGAGTACCTCAGAGAACAACCCCGCCGCGGCAACGCAGCGTGGGATTACTCGAATCTCGGTTACTGGCTCCTTGGCGAAGCACTCGCCACTCGAACGCATACGGATTTCGACAGGCTGCTGCGGAGACGAATCCTCGATCCGCTGCAGCTCCGCGAGACGACCGCGCATCTCACGCCGGCGCAGGCGACACGCCTCGCGCCGGGCTATGACGCGAGTCTGCATCCGGCAGCGCCGTTGTCCTCCATGCCTGCTTACTCGATGATGTCGGCCGCCGGAATGGGATGGTACTCGTCCGCCGACGATCTACTGCGCTTCCTGGCGTACGTCCTCGGTCTGAGGCGGTCGCCGCTCCAGCCGGCGATGGCGGCGATGCTCGATACCACCCGCGCTGCTTCGTCTCCGCGGTCGCGACAGGCGCTCGGCTGGGTCATCGAGGGCGACGGCGGCGATCGACTCATCGTTCACGACGGCGGCACGCTCGGTTATGCAGCCTGCGTTGCATGGGACCCGACACACCGCACGGGCGTGGTCGTCCTGTCGAACCAGTTCGGTGACGTCGGCGACATCGCCCGGCACCTGCTCCGGCCGTCCATTCCGCTTCACAAACCCACTCCCGCAAAACCAAAGGAAATCACCCTGCCGCCGGCGATGCTCGCGTTGTACCCCGGCCGATACGAAGCGCCGGGCGAAGGCGTCTTCGTCATCGAGCTGACCGACGGTCACCTGACGATCGAGGCACCTTCCGATTGGGGATTGCCGAAACTCCAACTTCACCCAGCGAGTGACCGAGAATTCTTCGCCGCGGAACTGCCGCTACGCGTGACCTTCGAGACGAAGGACGGCCATGTGGCGGAGATGATCGTCTACCCACCGCGCGGGCAAGGCGGCGTCGCCGCAAAGCGTGCGTCACCCCGGTAGCCGTATACAATCCACGCCGCGCGGGAATGGCGGTGCGCCGTTTCCGCTTTCCACGATTCGCGCAACACGTTCAGCCGGAGAGATGGGTGAGTGGCTGAAGCCAGCGGTTTGCTAAACCGCCGTAGGGCCTTAAAGCTCTACCGAGGGTTCGAATCCCTCTCTCTCCGCCAGCCTTTCCGTATCTGAACGGCTCCTCCTCATAACTTACCGCTGGGCACACTTCGTGCGTCCACTCTCGCCTGACCTCGCAGGTTTCGCGCAGTACTCATTTCAAGTTTCAAGGAGATTTCATGGCGACAAGCAAACGCGGTTTTGCGTCAATGGACGCGAGCAAACAGCGTGAGATTGCAAGCAAGGGCGGTCGCGCTGCTCATGCGAAGGGGACGGCGCACGAATTCACGTCCGATGAGGCCCGCGTGGCCGGCAGGAAAGGCGGCGAAGCAGTGAGCCGCGACCGAGCCCACATGTCGGCGATCGGACGGGAAGGCGGCCACTCGCGCGGCGCGCGCGCCCG